>NZ_RCVK01000268.1:0-34522 GCF_003667485.1 Micromonospora sp. BL1 | reverse complement strand
GCACGGGGTGGGCCGGTCCAGCGCCGCGTCGTCCAGGTCGCGCAGCACCCGTTCCAGGCGTTCGCACTCGGCCCGGAACGCCGCCCGTACGGTCTGCACCTGCGGTCAGCCCTTCCAGCGGGGCACCAGCCGGTGCACCACGACCAGCACCAGCGCGGCCACCACGGCGATCGTGCCGGCGATGCCGGCCGCGCTGCCCGCGTACCCGATGAACAGCGGACGGCGGCCGAGCGCCTCGACGGGGACTGTGGAACGGTCGACGAGCCAGGACAGCGCCACCGCGGAGGCCAGCAGGGCCACCACGCCGGCGCCGCCGAGCACGGCGCCGGCCACCCGGTGGGCGTCGCCCGGCTCCACCACCGCCTGCTCGCGCTGGAAGAACAGCAGCACCAGCCCGGCGACCGCGGCCCACGCGCCGACCACCAGGTACGCGGCGACCGCGTCGCTGGGCCGGTGCCAGCCGGCGGAGAGCGTGGCGACGCCCGCGGCGGCGGCGTACCCGGCGCCGAGGAACGCCCCGGCGACCCGCAGCTTGCGCGGCAGCACCAGGATCAACGCGACCGCGACCGAGGCGGCCACCGTGGTGTGCCCGCTGGGCAGGCTGTTGCCGGCGGCGGCCCGTTCCGGGTCGATGCCGAAGTCGGGCCGGGCCAGGTAGTGCTTGAGCAGCTGCGTGGTCACGTTGGCGCCGGCGATCAGCAGCGTCGCGGTGACGGCGAGCGCCTTGCGTCCCCGGATCAGCGCGATGAAGCCGATCACGGCGGTCGCGGCCACCAGCGACACCACCGACATGGCGTTGAGGAGTGTGTCCACCGGATCGTCGATGCGGTCCTGGCCGATCCGGTTGCCGGTGAGCGCCACCGTGTCCAGCCACTGGCCCAGTTCGGTGTGTACGGCGAAGCGCCACACCAGCCCGAACGCGGCTGTCTGGATCAGGGCCAGTACGACCAACCAGACCGCCGTCCAACCCCTCGCCGTCTCCCGCACCCGGACAACTTAACGGTAGGTCCGCTCCGGCGCGCGGCGGAGCGCCATCGGCGGCGGCGTACGGTGAGGCGGGCGATTTCGAGGAGGTGGCGCGTGACCGGCACGCCGCAGCGGCAACCGGCGGACGGGCCGCGGCCGGAGTCGCTGGCCGACCTGCTCGGCGGCCGGCGCGGGGCGGTGGACGCGACGCTTCCCCCGCTGGCGTTCGGGCTCGGCTGGGTGCTCGGCGGCCTGGGCGGCGGCGTGCTCGCGGCGGTGCTGACCGGCACGGCGGTGGCCGGCTGGCGGTGGCGGCGCGGCGACCGTCCCCGCTCGGTGCTGGTCGGGCTGCTCGCGGTCTGCGTGGCCGCGCTCGTCGCGTTGCGCACCGGCCGGGCCGCCGACTTCTTCCTGCTCCAGATCGCCGCCAACACCGCGAGCGCGCTGGCCTGGGCGGTGAGCATCGTGGTGCGGTGGCCGCTGCTGGGTGTGGTGGTCGGCACGGCGCTGGGCCAGCGCACCCGGTGGCGGCGCGACCCGGCGCTGCTGCGGGCGTACGGCCGGGCCAGCTGGGTGTGGGCGGCCACCTACGTGCTGCGGGTCGCGGTGTTCGTCCCACTGTGGCTGTACGGGCAGGTGGTCGCGCTCACAGTGGCGCGGGCGGCGCTGACCTGGCCGCTGATCGCGGCGGCGCTGACGGGGAGCTGGGTGGTGATCCGGCGCTCGCTGCCCGCCGGACATCCGGGGCTGCGGTACCCGGTGGACCCGGCGGACACGGACGCTGTGGCGGCGCGCACAGAATAATGGAGAGGCCGCCACGGGGGGAGCGGCCTCTCCGTCAAATACGTTACTCCGTCCAGGGCCCGGATGTGATCCCGTGGACCGCTGAATTTTCCGTGCCTTTTCGCGCCATGGGTCGTCGCCGGGCGGAGTGGTGGGCCGGCCGGTCCGCTGCGTCGGCCGGACGGCCGGCCCACCCGGCCTGACCGTGGGCGTCAGGCCGTTCGCCGACCCGGCCGCTCCGTTCCCCCATCGGCCGGGTCGGCCTCCTCCGTGGGCGGGCTCTCACCCGCCCACGAAGGAGGGGTCACCTCACCCTTGCGGGAAGTAGGTGCCGTAGTCGGCGTACGCCATGGCGACGTCCGCCTGCGCCCAGAACCGGTGGTAGTTGAAGACCGGCTCGGGACCGCCGTCCAGGTACGCCTGCACCTTCGGCCAGTCCGGGTCGTTCTTGTAGAACGAGCGGATGTCCAGGAAGCTCTTGCCCGGGGCGATCGCGTCGCCGTTGGGCATCTTCCCGGTCCAGCCGTTGGGGACGTAGAGACCCTGGCCGTCGGCGGCGTTGTAGACGTCGTCGAAGCGCTTGTAGTCGCCGCGCTTCTCCGGCGTCGAGACGCCCTTGCTGTCGGCGGACGCCGAGAGCGCGTCCAGCAGCCCCTTGGCGGTGTCCTTCGCCGCGGTGTTGCCGGACTTGGCCGCGTACGCGATGAGCGTGCGGGCGTAGGCGCCGGCGACGCCGACGTCCTGGCCCTTGACCGTCACCTCGACGTGCAGGTTGGTGTTCGGCTGCGGGCTGCTCGGGTTCCAGTTGGCCGGCTGGCCCGTCCACTTCATGTCCGACGGGATCGACCAGTTGGTGCCGACAGTGGTGTTGGCGATCGCCCACGGCACCCACTTGTCCAGCAACGCCTTGGCCTTCGCGTTGCCGGTCTCCAGGTACAGCTCGGCGATGCGCTGCATCGACCAGGCCTGCATGCCGAACCACTGGTTCGACGGCGGGTCGTTGTAGACCGGGTCGACGTCGTAGAACATGCCGTAGAAGGTGGCGGTGCCGGCCGGCGGCTGGGCGTAGCTGCCGTCCCAGCTGTTGGTGGCGCCACCGGCGATGCCGCCCTCGGCGGACTGGAGCCAGGTGTAGAACTCCAGCTGCCGGTCGAGGCTCTTCTGCCAGTCGGAGACCGCGGTCGGCGACTTCGGCTTCAGCTCCGCGACGTTGGTCATGGCCCAGGCCGCGAACGGGTTCTGGTAGCCGAAGTGGCTGTGGCTGGAGCCGATCCGCCACGACCAGTTCTGCGAGGTGTCGTACGCGCCACCCCAGGCGTAGTACCAGGAGAGCAGGTAGTGCGCCGAGTCACGGCCGCTGGCGGCCGGGCAGGTGGACGCCCCGACGCAGTTGCCGATCTTCTTGAAGTACTTGTCGAACAGCGCGTAGCGCAGGTAGTCGCCCATCTTGGCGGCCTTGGCCACGGTGGCCGCCACGTCGGCCTGCTTGCCCTGCGCCTTGGCCCAGGTCAGCGCCCAGTAGGCGGCCTGGACGGCACGCGCGTCGGCGTCCGGGGCGTTGGTGTACTTCCACTGCTTGGCCGGGGCGCTGGACTCCTTGACGAACAGGTCCAGGTAGCCGTTCGGGCCGCCGTGCTTGAACGTGTCGCAGGACGGCTGCGGCACGGTCTCCCACACCGACTCCTGGGTGCCCCGCTGGAAGGTGTTGATGTACGCGGGCCGGGTGGTGCCGTCGCCGCAGCGGCCGTAGCCGTAGGTGTTGTCCACGTCGAGCAGCCAGTGCATGCCGTAGATGTCACCGGTGCCGTAGGTGGACTGCAGCTCCGAGCGCAGCGGGTCCTGGCCGACCGGGACGCTGGCCTCCAGCGCCGACGGGTACTGGCTGGGCAGGTTGTGCTCGGCGGCGTACTGCGGGGTGCCGGGCGAGCCGGCGGTGGCCTGGTCGGCGTGCGACGGGATGATGTACTTCTCCATCACCGTCCAGGCGTTGTTGAACGGGGCCCAGTTCTGGGTGACCCGGCCGTACTGCGCCTCCAGCCAGAGCCAGAAGCTGAACGCCTCCGAGGTGGTCTCGTGGCCGTGGTCGGGTGCCTCGACGATCAGCGTCTCGATCGAGTGGTACGGCACGCCCTCGGGGCTGAAGTAGCCCGAGTTCTTGATCTTGCCGTACTGGTCGAGGAACTTCTTGATGTAGGCGTTGTCGCCGCCGGGGGTGTCGTTGTCCGCCTCGGTGGCGACGACGGAGATCGGGGCATAGCCGGTGGCCGACGCGGTGATCGTGGCGGTGCCGCCGACCGTGTCGGAGTCCTCCGCGGCCGACACCGTGGCGGTGACGCCGGTGCTCCAGTTGCTCGAGGTGAGCGTCAGCGTGGACGGCGACACGGTGATGTCGCTGTCACCGGTGACGGCGAGGGTCACCGGCACGTTGGCCGTCGGCGCCGCGCTGAGCGTGTACCGGACCGTGGCGCTGCCGCCCTCGGCGACGGTGACCGCGGACGGGCTGGCGACCAGCCTCGGCCCGCTGGCCGCCGTCACGGTGAAAGACTTCTCCGAGACGGCCGTGCCGCCCGCGTTGTCGTACGCCTTGGCCTGCACGGTGTAGCTGCCGGCCGGCAGGTCGAGCAGGTCGTAGCCGTACGGCGCGGTGGTGTCGGTGTTGACCAGCAGGCCGTTGCGGTAGAACTCGACCTTGCTGATGGTGCCGTCGGTGTCGCTCGCGGTCGCGGTCAGCGGCACGTCCGCCGGCGCCTCGAACGGGCCGGACGGCACGCTCAGGGAGACCGTCGGCGGCTGGTTGGTCTGCGCGCCGTTGCAGGCGACCCCGTTGAGGGTGAACGCGGTGGGCTTCGGGTTGCTGCCGCTGAAGCTGCCGTTGAAGCCGATGCTGGTGGACGCGCCGGTGGGCAGGCTGCCGTTCCACGACTCGTTCGTGGCGGTCACCTCGCTGCCGGACTGGCTCCACCGGGCCGACCAGCCCTGAACCACGCGCTGGCTGCTGTTCGGGAAGGCGAACTTCAGCGACCAGTTGTTCAGCGCGTCGCCCAGGTTCTTGATGGTGACGTTGGCGGTGAACCCGTTGTTCCAGTCGGTCGTCGCATAGGTCACGTCGCAGGCGGGTGCGGCCTGTGCGGCGCCCGCGGGCAGGGCCACCCCGCCTATGACGAGGGCGGTGGCGGCGACCATCGCCGTGCGGCGACGTCTGGCCAGAAGTCTCATGTGGGCGGTGTCTCCTCGGACCGGGCCGGGACCGTGGGCCCCGGCGGGGCGCCTCCACGCGCCGACGGGGCGTACGCGGGGGGACGGAGGCGTCCGGAAAGGTGGTCGTCCCGGCCGTGCCGGGGATCGGGGCGCCGCACCGGTTCGTCACCGGGTGCCCTCGGCGGCCCGCGCTCGCGTTCACTGGCTCCGCGTGGCGTGACGAGAGTGTGACATGGAAGCGCTCCCACCACAACGGCCAGCGTAGATACGCGCTTCCATGTTTCGATCTCGTTTAGGGGCTTTTCCAAACCCGTGACGGGCGTTACAGTCGCAGCATCGCCGATGGGAGCGCTTCCATCGACGGAGATACAAGTACTGGATCGCCGGGTGCACCCGTGCCCGGCGCGTCGGCCAGAGGCCGACGGCGGACCAGCCCGGACGCCGCCGCCGGCCGTCACCCGCCAGACGGAGGGAGGTGGAACCAGAGCCACTCGCGTGGCCCGGCTCCCGCGCGACGCGCACGACGGACGCCAATTCCACTTCGTGCGTGTGTGCACCATCGGTGGGGACGGGGGTTGCCCTCCCCCGTCCCCACACTAAACCCCCGTTGTCGACGGCAAAAGAGGCCGACGGGACAGGCGTGACACGCCACCCGGACGGCCTTTCTCGCTATCCGCCCCACCCCTCGCCGCTCACGCCGCCGCGAGCGACGTTCCCGAGCGACGCCCCCGCCCACCCACTTTCCGGCCGCCCGCCGGCCGCGCCGCACGTCGCCGCGACCGCCGGATCGGGCCGGCCGCTCCCTGGCTATGATGGGAGCGCTCCCGGCCCAGGGCGGCCCGTCACCCCGAGGAGAAACCTCATGTCGTTACTCACCCGACGGCGCCTGCTCCGCCGCGCCGCCCTGTCCGCGACCGCGGCCGGCGCGGCCCGGACCGGGCTCGCCGGCGCCACCGCGGCCGGGATCGCCGCGTCGACCGTCGCGCTCGGCGGCTGCGACAGCCCGCCCGAGCGCACCACCGACCCGGAGCCGGACCGCGGGCTGCGTTTCCCGGACGGCTTCGCCTGGGGGGCGGCGACCTCGGCGTACCAGATCGAGGGGGCCGCGAAGGAGGACGGGCGGGGTGAGTCCGTCTGGGACACCTTCAGCCACACGCCGGGCCGGACCCGCAACGGCGACACCGGCGACGTCGCGGCCGACCACTACCACCGGTACGCGCAGGATCTGGACCTGATGCGCGACCTGGGGCTGCGCAGCTACCGGTTCTCCATCTCCTGGCCGCGCATCCAGGCCGACGGCTCCGGCCGCCCCAACCAGCGCGGCCTCGACTTCTACCGCCGCCTGGTGGACGGGCTGCACGAGCGCGGCATCGCCCCGATGGCCACGCTGTTCCACTGGGATCTCCCCCAGGCCCTCCAGGACGCCGGCGGCTGGGAGAACCGGGACACCGCGGAGCGCTTCGCCGAGTACGCCGACATGGTGTTCCGCGCCCTCGGCGACCAGGTGCCGGTCTGGCTGACCATCAACGAGCCGAAGACCGTGGTGCAGAACGGCTACATCTGGGGCCACCACGCGCCGGGCATCCGCGACGAGGACGCGGCGTACCTGGTCGCCCACCACCTCCAGCTCGGCCACGGCCTCGCCGTGCAGGCGCTGCGCGCCTCCGGTGGCACCGGCCGGATCGGCCCGGCGCTCAACCTGCACCCCTGCTACCCCGCCGACGACTCCGCCGAGTCGGCCGCCGCGACCCGCCTCCACGACGGCTACGAGAACCGCCTCTACCTCGACTCGATCTTCAAGGGCGCGTACCCGCAGGACGTGCTGGACGACCTCGGCCCGGCCAGCCGGATGGCCCGCGGCGTCCGCGACGGCGACCTGAAGATCATCTCCAGCCCGGTCGACCTGCTCGCCGTGCAGTACTACACGCCGATCTACGTCACCGCCGACGGCGGCACGGTCCGCAAGTGGCCCACCTCCGAGGCGGAGTGGCAGCAGATCTACCCGGAGGGCATGTACGACATCCTGACCCGGGTCACCCGCGACTACGGCCGGGTGCCGATCACCATCACCGAGAACGGCCTGCCCTGCCCGGACGTGCCCGGCGCGGACGGCAACGTCGACGACGCCGGGCGGGTCACCTTCCTGCGCGACCACTTCGCCGCCGCCCACCGGGCCATCGGCGACGGGGTGCCGCTGGAGAGCTACCACGTCTGGTCGCTGCTGGACAACTTCGAGTGGGCCGAGGGGTACGAGCAGCGCTGGGGCCTGGTGTACGTCGACTACGCCAGCCAGCGGCGGGTGCTCAAGCGCAGCGCCCACTGGTACCGCGACGTGATCCGCCGCAACGGCCTGTAGGCGACGGTGCCCGGCCGGCGCGATGCCGGCCGGGCACCGGGCCGCCTCAGCGCGGCAGCGCCTGCTGGAGTTCGGCGCGCAACGCCGGGGTGAGCATCTCGCCCGCCTGCTTGGCCAGCCGCGCCATCTCGTAGCCGACCACGCCGATGTCGGCGTCCGCCCCGGCCAGCGTGGCCAGGATCGAGCCGTCCCGGATCTGCATCACCAGGAAGTAGCCGCGCCCCATCTCGACCACCGTCTGCTTGACGACGTCACCGTCGAACATCTGGGCCGCACCGGCGGTGATGCTCATCAGGCCGGAGGTCACCGCGGCGAGCTTGTCCGCGTTGTCGCGCGGCAGGTGCGCCGAGATCGCCACCAGGAGCCCGTCGGAGGACACCACCACCGCGTGCGCCACCCCGGGAACGCGCTCCGCGAACGCGTTCACCAGCCAGCTCAGGTCGCGTGCCTCCTGGCTCAACGTCGTCACTGTCGTCGTCCTCCTTCATCGCGCGGCAGGTACATCTCGGTGGTCTCCTCGGCCTCGGCCCGCCGTACCCCGCTGTAGAGGCGCGACAGCATGCCACCGACCGCCTCCGGGTCCGGCTCGTGCCGCACCACCGGGCGGTCGGCCGGGGCGGCCGAGGCGAGCTGGGCCATCGGCACGCGTACCGGCAGGCCCCGCTCGTTCGTCCCTCCGGTCACCGGCGTCGCCGCCGGCGCGGGCGTCACACCCAGCCCCGACGTGGCCGGACCCTGCCGGCTGAACCACCCGCCGCCCGCCGCGCCGGCGTCCGGCGTGAGCACGTCCTCGGCCCGTCCCGGGCGGGGACGCGGCGCGGTCACCGGCGCGGCGGGCGGCGCCGGCGCAGCCGCCCCGGCGTCCGTCCCGTCGCCCAGCGGCCGCCCGGTCAGCGGGGACACCGGCAGCGCCGCGGGCTGGCCCGGCGCCGGACGCCATCCGGCCACCGGCAGTTCGGCGGTCGCCGCGGCGAGCGCAGCGGACGCGGTGACCGGGCCGGTGAGCATCGCCTGCGCCGTCCCGCGCACGAGCCGATTCGGCTCCGGCCGGCCCGCCTCCGGCGCGGGCGCCTCGGCCAGCAGCGCGACCGGGATCCGCACCCGGGCCACCAGGCCCTCCCGGCCCGAGCTCAGCCGCACCCGTACGCCGTGCCGGGCGCTGAGGTGGCTCACCACGAACAGGCCCATCCGTTCCGAGGCCGACACGTCGGCGGCCGGCGGCTCGGCGAGCACCGCGTTCGCCTCGGCCAGCGCCGGCGGGCTCATGCCCAGCCCCTCGTCGACGATCTGCACGAGCGCGCCCCGGCCGTCCGGCTCGACGACCACCCGCACCGCGGTGTCCGGGCGGGAGAAGGCGGTGGCGTTCTCCAGCAGCTCCGCGAACAGGTGCACCAGGTCGCCCACCGCGTGCCCGACGACGTGCAGGTCGGCCCGGTTCTCGTGGCGCACCCGCTGGTACTGCTCGATCTCCGCGCTCGCGGCCAGCAGCACCGCGCCCAGGCCCACCGGGCGGTTCCACCGCCGGGTCGACTCGCTGCCGGCCAGCACCAGCAGGCTCTCGTCGTTGCGGCGCATGCGGGCGGCGAGGTGGTCGAGCTTGAACAGGTTCTCCAGCTGGTCCGGGTCGCTCTCCTCGCGTTCGAGCTCGTCGAGCAGCTCCAGCTGCCGCTCGACGAGCACCTGGCTGCGCCGGGCCAGGTTGACGAACATGGCGTTGACGTTGCGTCGCATCATCGCCTGCTCGACCGCCACGTCGACGGCGCTGCGGTGCACCGCCACGAACGCCTCCGCCAGCTCGCCGATCTCGTCCTGCGAGTCGATCACCGAGGGCGGCACGTCGATCGCGCCGACCGGGCGGTCCACTGTGCGCAGCCGTTGCAGCGTCAGCGGCAGATCCACCTGGGCGATCCGCAGCGCCTGGCCGCGCAGCTGCCGCATGGAGCGGGCCACCGACCGGCCGACCAGCAGCGAGATCAGCACCGCGGCCAGGAGCACCGTGGCGATCGCGCCGCCCACCAGCAGCGTGTCGCGCAGCTGGCGGGCGCTGGCGTCGTCGGCCTGGCGTACCGCGTCGGCGACGATCTCGCTCTCCAGCTGGCGGAACAGCTCCTGCCGCTGCTCGCTGGCCGCCCACCACTGGGTCGCGTCGAGCAGGGCCGGCTTCGTCTCGCCGCCGCCGGGCAGCGTCCGTTCCTCCATCCGGGTGGCGGCGACGAAGGCCGGATCGACCGAGGTGCGGTCGTAGCGACGGATCTGGTCGGCGGTCGCCGCGACCCGGAACGCGCCGAGGGCGGTGAGCTGCTGGGCTCGCAGGTCGCTGAGCGTCACCTGGTCGTCGGGCTCGTACCGGCCGGACCGGGCGGCGGCGTAGAGCTCCGCCCGGATGCGCGAGGACAGCTCCTTCACCCGGGACAGCTGCGCGTACCGCAGCACCGCCTCGGTCAGCTCCTGCCGGCCGCCGCCGGGCGACGGCTCGGCCAGCAGGTTCAGCAGCGCCGCGATCGACCGGTGGTAGTTGCTCAGCACGGTGTCGCTGGAGAGCACCGCGGGCGCCACCGCCGCCCGGATGTTCACCACCTGGTCGTACGCCTCGACCGCCTCGGAGTAGGAGACCCGCCAGGCCGCGTCGGCGTCGGCCAGCGGAGCGGCGGCGGCACGCAGGTCGGTCATCGCGCGGTCGGTGGCCTCCTGGAGCGGCTTCAGCGCGGCCACCGCGGCGTCCCGGTCGGTGCCGGCGCGGCGCAGCGCGGCCAGCTCGCCCGCGGTGCGGTCCCGCTCGTGCTGGAGCCGGTCGACGGCGGTGGAGATCTGCCGCCCGATGCCGACCTGCTCGGCGAAGGCGCTCAGCGTGGTGGTCTGCCCGACCAGCCCGCGGGTCTGGATGCCGGCCAGGACGAGGAACGCCAGTGAGGGGATCACCAGCACCGTGGCGAGCTTGGTGCCCATCCGCCAGTCCCGCAGCCGGAACCCGGAGCGCCGCCGGTGCGGCTGAGGGGCCGCGCCGCGCACCGGGTCGGGACCTGCGCCCACGGTTGCCTCCTCCTCCCGCCCCACCACGTCGGGGAGCGGAGTCCATCCAATCAGGCCGTCGGTCGGTGTCAACGGCCGCCCGGACGGCATGACCAGGACGGTCAGCGCCGCGGGTGGACGGTCACCCGTGCGAGGCGGCCTCGCCCGTCCGGCCGATCCCGGCGATCTCGTCGGCCTCCGCGATCCGGCCGAGCGCGACGAGCGCGGCACCGGTCGCACCGATCTCCGGGTTGCGTTGCCAGCACACCCGGCGGGGCGCGAGCACGTCGAGGAACGCCCCGCGCCACCACGGCGAGGCGGTCAGCGCCCCACCGCCGAGGACCACCTCCATCGGCTCGCCGATACCGGCCTCCAGCAGCGTCAGGTCGTCGGCGACGAGCCGGCACAGTCCGCTCATCAGCCCGGCCAGGATGTCCACGGCGGTGGTGCCGAAGCTGAGCCCGCGCAGCTCCCCCGAGCCCGCCGGGGCGACACCCGGCGGCCGGTCGCCGCCGAAGCGGGGATTCGCGCGCACCGAGCCGGCGGCGCGGTCGAGCGCCGCCTCCAGCTCCGAGCCCTCCGGCAGCCGCAGCTCACGCGCCGCCCAGGCGAACAGGTTGCCGCCGCTGGAGTACGCCGCGCCGGTCACCACGTGGTCGTGGTCGACCCGGTACCGCCACAACTGCCCGGGCAGCGGCGGCGGCTCCGCGCCGGCCGGCACGGCCTGGATCATGCGGACCGCGGCGGAGGTGCCGACTGTCACCGCCGCGCGGGTCGGGTCGACGCATCCCGAGCCGACGTTGGCGGCCGCGCCGTCGCCCACCGGCGGCGCCCACCGCGCGCCGGCCAGCTGGGGCCAGCGGCGCGCGTACGCCGCGTTCAGCCGGCCGCGCCAGCCCCGGGGGGCCAGTGGCGGCAACTGATCCGGGCGTACGCCGGCCAGCTCACACGCCTCCGGATCCCAGTCCATGCGGCGCAGGTCGAGCAGCCCGGTGCCGGAGGCCAGCGAGATCGACATCGGGGCGTCGTCGAGCAGCGTGCCGAGCGCGTACTCGGCGAGCCCGGTGAAGCGTGCGCACCGGTCGACGCGCTCACGCAGCCAGGGCAGCCGCACCGACCAGTAGCAGCGGTGCCACCAGGTGCCGGTCCGCCGGTGGAAGTCCGCCGGGTCGGCCGGGCCGGTCGCGCCGGCCGGCGGCTCCGGCCGGGTGTCCAGCCAGGTCAGCACCGGCCCCGACGGTGTGCCGTCGGGCGTCAGCGGCAGCACCGAGTGCCACTGCGCGGAGGTGGCCACGAGGTCCACGTCCCGCAGGTGCCCACCGGCGGCCAGCTCGTCCAGGCACTCCACCAGGCACGCCAGGTAGGCCGGGCCGTCGAGCGTCCCGGTGCCGTCGTCCCCGGTGACCAGGTGCACCCGGCGGCGGGCCAGCGCGCCCGGGCGCGGCACGGCGTCCGCGTCGAGCACGAGGCCGCGCACCGAGGAGGTGCCCAGATCCAGAGCGAGAATGTCCATCGCCGGTCAACCTACCCGGCGGGACCGGCGGCCACTCCAAGATCCGTACCCGGTGACGCGCGATCGGGTTCCACGGCGCCTGTCGATCGCGTACAGTGACCGTCATGCCCGCGCACCTGTCCTGCTGGTGGCCCGCCGACCCGGCGGCCCACCCCCGCGCGTAGCTTCCCCACGCGGCCGCCCGACGAGGCGGCCGCCGGTCTCCCCCGGCATCCCGGGTCGCCTCTACCGGCGGCCACCGGCCCACCGAGGAGACCCGATGACCCGCCTGTCCGACCCGCTCGCCGCCGTCGCGGCCGGCCGCGAGCCCGGCCCGTTCGCGCTCGTCCGCCGCGAGGGCGCCGACCACGTCGACCTGTTCACCGGCCCGGTACGCACCGCCGGCGCGCTCGCCGACCTGCCGCTGCCCGAGGACGGCGCCGGCCCGCACACGCTGGCCCTGGTGCCGTTCCGGCAGGTCACCGAACGCGGCTTCGAGTGCGTCGACGACGGGCTGCCGCTGGAGTTCCTGGCGGTCGAGGCGCACCGGCGGATACCCCTGGCCGAGCTGCTCGACGACCTGCCCGACGCCGAGGTGCGCACCCGCGACGCCGGCTTCGACATCGCCGACGACGAGTACGCGGCGATCGTGGAACGGGTGCTGGCCGACGAGATCGGCCGGGGCGAGGGAGCCAACTTCGTCATCCACCGCACCATGCGCGCCACGGTGCAGGGCGACCCGCTGGCCGCGGCCCTGGCCGCGCTGCGCCGGCTGCTGCTGCGCGAGCGGGGCGCGTACTGGACGTTCCTGGTGCACACCGGCACGCGGATCCTGGTCGGCGCCAGCCCCGAGCGGCACGTCAGCGTCGCCGACGGGCTGGTCGAGATGAACCCGATCAGCGGCACGTTCCGGCACCGGGGCGAGACCGTCGACCGCTCCGCGCTGCTGCGCTTCCTGCACGACCCGAAGGAGGTGGAGGAGCTGTACATGGTGCTGGACGAGGAGCTGAAGATGATGGCCGTGGTCGCCGAGCACGGCGGCCAGGTGGTCGGGCCGTACCTGAAGGAGATGGCGCACCTGGCGCACACCGAGTACCTGCTGGCCGGGCGCTGCTCCCGGGACGTACGCGACGTGCTGCGGGAGACCATGTTCGCGCCCACCGTCACCGGCAGCCCGATGGAGAACGCCTGCCGGGTGATCGCCCGGCACGAGCGCACCGGCCGGCGCTACTACGCCGGGGTGCTCGCCCTGCTGGGCCGCGACGAGCAGGGCCGGCAGACGCTGGACGCGCCGATCCTGATCCGTACCGCCGAGATCTCGCCCGAGGGCGCGCTGCGGGTGCCGGTCGGCGCGACGCTGGTCCGGCACTCGACCACCGCCGGGGAGGTGGCCGAGACGCACGCGAAGGCCGCCGGTGTGCTGGCCGCGCTGGGTCTCGGCCCGGACGCGCCGCGCTCCGCGACCGAACCGGCCGTCCGGTACGCCGACGACCCCGAGGTACGCGCCGCGCTGGCCGCCCGCAACGCCCCGCTGGCCCGGTTCTGGCTGGAGCAGCGGGAGCCGGGCGCGATCGCGCTGCGCGGGCTGGCCGGGCGGCGGGCGCTGATCGTCGACGGCGAGGACACGTTCACCGGCATGCTCGCCCACCAGCTCGGCGCGCTGGGCCTGGCGGTGACCCGGCGGGACTGGCCGGACCCGGGCCCGCTGGACGGATACGACCTGGTGGTGGTCGGCCCCGGCCCGGGTGACCCGCGGGACGCGGCCGCGCCGAAGATGGTGGCGCTGCGGGCGCTGCTGACCGAGTTGCTCGCGTCCGGCCGGCCGACGCTCGCCGTGTGCCTGGGCCACCAGTTGCTCGCCGGGCTGCTGGGCCTGCCGCTGCACCGCCGCGACGCGCCGTACCAGGGGCTGCCGCGGGACGTGCCGGTGTTCGGGACGACCCGCCGGGTCGGGTTCTACGCCAGCTTCACCGCGCTCGCCGACGCGGACCGGGTGGCCGGCCCGTACGGCCCGGTCGAGGTGTCCCGCGACCCGGCCGACGGCGCGGTGCACGCGCTGCGCGGCGCGGGCTTCGCCGGGGTGCAGTTCCACCCGGAGTCGGTGCTGAGCCAGGACGGCACGAGGGTCCTTGCGGACCTGCTCGGGCATCTGCTCGACCGGCCGGCGCTGAGCGCGCATGGAGCGGCCGATCGCGGGTAGGGCACTGGCGACCGGTGGTCCGGACGGGTTCGAGAGCCCCCGTCCGGCCACCGGTCGCCAGTCGGGTCAGCCGGCCATGCCCCGCTTCAGCGCGGCGCCCATCAGCACGGCGCGCTTGGCGGTGAGCGCGGTGGCGGCCAGGGCCACGTGGTCCGGGGCGACCTCGCCGTTGTTGCTGGTGTGCGAGGCGCCGTACGGGTTGCCGGCGACGAACTGGCTCGGGTCGGTGTAACCGGGGGTCACCACGATGCCGCCCCAGTGGTAGAAGACCGTGTACAGCGACAGCAGTGTGGCCTCCTGGCCGCCGTGCGACGTGGCGGTCGAGGTGAACCCGCTGTAGACCTTGTCGGCGAGCGCGCCGGCGGCCCAGAGCGGGCCGGTGGTGTCGATGAACTGCTTGAGCTGGGCGGCGATCATGCCGTACCGGGTCGGCGAACCCATGATGATCACGTCGGCCCAGGACAGGTCGTCCGGCTGCGCCTCCATCACGTCCTGGGTCTCCAGCCGGTGCGCCTGCCAGCCGGAGTTGGAGCGGATCGCCTCGTCGGGCGCCAGCTCACGTACCTTGCGCAGACGCACCTCGGCGCCGGCCTCCCCCGCCGCCTCGACCGCCGCCTGCGCCATCTGGTAGGTGATGCCGGTCGCGCTGTAATAGATCACCGCGACCTTGACCTGGCCATCCATCAGACGTTCCCTCCTCGTCTCGGGTCAGCTCCGGCGACTACCCGTTACTTGTTCCGTCAAACTCAGGGCGTGGCATGCTCTCCGGGTGGAGATCCGCACCGCCACGCCGGCCGACTGGCCGCTGATCTGGCCGTTCCTGCGCGAGATCGTGGCGGCCGGCGAGACGTACACCTGGCCCCGCGACGTCACGGAGGAGCAGGCCCGCAAGCTCTGGATGCCGCCGGCGCCGGCGCGCACGGTGGTCGCGGTGGCGCCGGACGGCACGGTGCTCGGCTCGGCGAAGCTGGCGCCCAACCAGGGCGGCCCCGGCGACCACGTGGCGAACGCGTCGTTCATGGTCGCCCCGGCCGCCGCCGGGCGCGGCGTCGGCCGGGCGCTCGCCGCGCACGTGCTCGACGCGGCCCGGGCCGACGGCTACCGGGCCATGCAGTTCAACGCCGTGGTGGCCACCAACTCCCGGGCCGTCGAGCTGTGGCGGTCGCTGGGCTTCGAGGTGATCGGCCGGGTGCCGGAGGGCTTCCGGCACCCCACCCGGGGGTACGTCGACCTGCTGGTCATGCACCGGCGCCTGGACTGAGCGTGGCTCAAGATTTGCGCAAGTTCCGTCCGCAACCGCTCTGCCCACCCAGCTCACACGGGATGCTGGTCGAACCGGCGCCGGCCGCAGCGGCCGCCCCCGCGCCGGGATCCTGAACGGGGGATCGCGCTGGTGTCGGCAGCGCCGCCGGCGCAGCGCGATCAGGGGCCGGGTTGTCGTACCCCGGGCCTACGCTGACGCCCGTGACCGTACGCCTCAACCGCGCCGAGGCGCTCGCGCTGCGAATGACCGGCCTGCTGCTGCGCCCGCACCCCACCGCCCGCCCCGAGCGCGTCGCCGACGTGGTCGAGTGGTTCGGCGCCATGCAGGCGCAGGACGCGGCGAGCGGGCTGTGGTCGCTCGGCCTGCGCCTGCCCGGAGCCACCCAGGACGACGTCCGCGCGGCGCTGGAGCGGCGCGAGGCGCTGCGCACCTGGCCCATGCGCGGCACCGTGCATCTGGTCCCGGCGCGCGACGCGCGGTGGATGCTGGAGCTGACCGGGGTGCGGACGCTGGCCGGCATCGCCGGGCGGTGGCGGCAACTCGGGCTGACCGTCGCCGACGGCGAACGGGCCGGTGACGTGCTGCGCGCGGCGCTGACCGGCGGCGGCCGGTTGACCCGCGCCGAGTGCGTGGCGGCGCTGCGCGCGGCCGGGCTGGCCACCGACGGTCAGCGTGGCTACCACCTGCTCTGGTACGCCAGCCAGCGCGGCGTCACCTGCATCGCGCCGCACGTGGGCGCCGAGCAGACGTTCGCGCTGCTCGACGAGTGGGCGCCCGACCCGCACCGCCCGGAGCGCGACGAGGCACTGGCGGTGCTGGCGCACCGCTACGTGCGCGGCCACGGCCCGGTGACCCGGCACGAGCTGGCCCGGTGGACCGGCCTGACGGTCACCGACGCGACCCGGGCGATCACCCTGGCCGGTGACCTGCTCGCCCCGGTCGAGGTCGACGGCGAGCCCGCGGTGGTCGACGCCGCGCTGCTCGACGCGCCCCGCGCGCCGGTCGACGACCTGCACACGCTGCCCGGCTTCGACGAATACCTGCTCGGCTTCAAGGACCGGTCGCTGATGCTCGACCCGGTGCACGCCGCGGCGGTGGTCCCCGGCAACAACGGCGTGTTCCGGTCGACCGTGGTGCGCGGCGGGCGCGTGGTCGGCACCTGGACGCGGACGCTGGGCGCGAAGGCGGTGACGGTGAAGCTGCAGCAGCTCGTGCCGTTCGACGCCGCGTTGCGTGAGCGGGTGGACGCCGCGCTGACGGGCTACGCCCGCTTCCTCGGGCTGGAGTTGCGCCACTCCTGGTGACAGCGTGGGCACCCGGGACGCGAGCAGGCCGAAGGGCCGGCGGCGCGCACTGCCACCGGCCCTTCGGCCGCATCCAGGGGTCAGTCGGCGAGCGCGCCGGCCGACCGGCCCTCGTGCAGCGTCAGGTTGCGGCCGCTGCCCGGGTCGAACAGGTGGATCTTCTCCAGGTTGAACCACACCCGGCGCGACTCACCCTCGCGTACCGGCGACTCCGCCGACAGCCGGGTGACCAGGTTCGACCCGGCGCCGGCGAAGTCCGCGGCGCCCGCGTCGGCGGCCAGCTCCTCCAGTTCGGCGGCGGTGGCCCGCTCCCCCTCGACGGTGAAGTAGACGTACTTGTCCGAGCCCATCGACTCGACGATGTCGACAGGCGCCTCGAACTCCATGCCCCGGCGGCGGGTCTCGTCGTCGATCAGCGCCGCGTCCTCGAAGTGCTCCGGGCGGATGCCCAGGATCAGCTCCCGGGGCGCGTCGCCGCCCTCCAGCTCGCGGCGGACCCGGTCGCCGACCGGCACGTCGCCGAGCGCGGTCCGCAGCCGGCCGTCCTCCACGACCGCGTGCACGAAGTTCATCGAGGGCGAGCCGATGAACCCGGCGACGAAGAGGTTGCGCGGGTGGTCGTACAGCTCCTGCGGCGGCCCGACCTGCTGCACCGCGCCGCCCCGCATGATGACCACCCGGTCGCCGAGCGTCATCGCCTCGGTCTGGTCGTGGGTCACGTAGACGGTGGTGGTGCCGAGCTGCTTCTGGAGGCGGGACACCACGGTGCGCATCTGCACGCGCAGCTTGGCGTCCAGGTTCGACAGCGGCTCGTCCATCAGGAACGCCTTGGGCTGGCGGACGATCGCCCGTCCCATCGCCACCCGCTGCCGCTGGCCGCCGGACAGGTTGGCCGGCTTGCGGTCCAGCAGCGCGGTCAGCTCCAGCACCTTCGCCGCCTCGTCGACCTTCTGGTTGATGGTCTCCTTGTCCATCTTCGCCAGCCGCAGCGGGAACGCCATGTTCTCCCGCACGGTCATGTTCGGGTAGAGCGCGTACGACTGGAAGACCATCGCGATGTCGCGGTCCCGGGGTGCCTTGTCGTTGACCCGCTCGCCGCCGATGCGCAGCTCACCGGAGCTGATGTCCTCCAGCCCGGCGATCATGTTGAGCGTGGTGGACTTCCCGCAGCCGGACGGGCCGACCAGGATCACGAACTCGCCGTCGGCGATCTCCAGGTCGACGTCCTGCACCGCGGTGGTCCCGTCCGGGAACCGCTTGCTCACCTTGTCCAGCACGATGTCGGCCATTGCTACCACCTATCCCTTGACTGCGCCGGAGGTCAGACCGGAGACGATGCGGCGCTGGAAGAAGAGCACGAACAGGATGATCGGCACGGTGATCACCACGGCGGCGGCGCAGATCGCCCCGGTCGGGTCCTCGAACTGCGACTCGCCGGTGAAGAACTGCAGCGCCACCGGGACCGTGCGGGACCGCTCGGTCGAGGTGAGCGTGATCGCGAACAGGAAGTCGTTCCAGCAGAAGATGAAGACCAGGATGGCCGTGGTGAACACGCCGGGCGCGGCCAGCGGCGCGATCACCCGCCGGAACGCCTGTGCCTGGGTGGCGCCGTCCATCTTGGCCGCCTTCTCCAGGTCCCACGGGATCTGCTTGAAGAACGCCGACAGCGTGTAGATCGCCAGCGGCAGCGCGAACGTGATGTACGGCAGGATCAGCCCCGGCCAGGTGTCGAACAGGCCGAGCTGCCGCTCGATCTCGAACAGCGGCGACACCAGCGACACCTGCGGGAACATCGCGATCAGCAGCGAGACGCCGACCAGCAGCTTCTTGCCCGGGAAGTCGAGCCGGGAGATCGCGTACGCGGCCATCGCCCCGAGCACCACCGCGATGGTGGTGGCGATCAGCGCGATGCCGATCGAGTTGACCAGGGCCCGGACGAACTGGTCGGTGTCGAAGATCGTCCGGTAGTTGTCCAGCGTCCACTCCCGCGGCCAGAACTTGCCGTCGGTGAGCGTGGCCGGGGTCTTGAACGACAGCGAGGCGATCCAGAGGACGGGGACCAGCGCGAAGACGACGACCACGACGTCCAGCAGGCCCCAGCGCACCTTCGCCCGCGTGGTGGTTTCCACTGCCATGTCAGCGCCTCTCCCCATCGTCGCTGCCCGGGGCAGCGGTGCCGAACAGCTTCACGAACACGAAGGCGATGATCGCCACGGTGATGAAGATCAGCACCGACATCGTGGAGCCGATGCCGAGGTTCAGGCCCCGGATCAGGTTGTTGTAGGCGAGCATCGACACCGACGACGTCTCGTTGCCGCCGTTGGTGAGCACGAAGATGTTGTCGAAGACCCGGAACGCGTCGAGCGTGCGGAACAGCAGCGCGACCAGGATGGCCGGCTTCATCACCGGCAGCATCACCTTGGTGAACCGCTGCCACGCCGTCGCGCCGTCGGTGGAGGCCGCCTTGAGCAGGTCCTCCGGCACCAGCGCCAGCCCGGCCATCAGCAGCAGCGCCATGAACGGGGTGGTCTTCCAGATCTCCGCCAGCATGATGATCGCCAGTGAGCTGGCCCGCTCGGTCAGCGGGGCGCTGCCGTCGAACAGGTTCGCCAGGTAGCCGGTGCCCGGCGTCCAGGCGTACCGCCAGGAGAACGCCGCGACCACCGTGACGATGCCGTACGGGATCAGCGCCGCGGTGCGCACGATGCCCCGGCCGACGAGCGTCCGGTGCATGATCAGCGCCAGGCCCATGCCGAGCACCAGCTCGATCGCGACGGTGACCACGGTGATCAGCGCGGTCACCCCGAACGCGGTCCACCAGAAGTCGTTCGTCAGCACGGTGACGTAGTTCTCCAGCCCGACGAACTCCCGCTCGTCGGGGAAGCGCAGGTCGAACCGCTGCAGCGACAGCCAGACCGAATACAGGATCGGGTACGCGGTGACCAGCACCATGACCAGCGCGGCCGGCGCGCACAGCAGCCAGCCGAGGCGCCGCTCGGCGCGCTTGTTCTCGCTCAGCGGGGCACGGGAGCCGCGCCGGGACCGCTGTTCCGGCACGGCGGCGTGCCGGCCGCCCGGCTGCTCGGCCTCGGCCTCGGCGGCGGCCTGCGCGCCGGCCGGCGTGGCGTTCACGCTCATGGCAGAACTCCCTTGGACTCCAACGCGTCGGAGATCGCCTTGCGCAGTTCGTCAGCGGTCTGCTCGGGCCGGATCGCCGACGGCGGCGACAGGATCGCCGACATCACCGTGGAGATGCTCTGGTACGCCGGGGTCAGCGGCCGGACCGCCGGCTCCTTCAGCTCCTCGAGGATGGTCTCCTTCATCGGGTACGCCTCGGTCATCTCCGGGTCGTCGTAGACGGCCTCGATGGTCGGCGGCACGCCGTCGTTGACGGCGGAGAACTTCTGGTTCTCGGCGTTGCGCAGGCAGCGGGCCGCCTCGAACGACTCCTCCGGGTGCTTCGAGTAGGTGCTGACCGCCAGGTTGACCCCGCCGATGGTGACCTTGCTGGGGGTGCCCGGGTCGATGCCCGGCACCCGGGCCCACTTCACGTTCTTCGCCAGTTCGGGGTTGGCCTCCTGGAGCGCCGGATACACGAACGGCCAGTTCACCTGGAACGCGCCCTTGCCGGACTGGAACTCCAGCCGCACCGGGTCCTCCAGCGCGTTGCTGAACGACGGCGAGGTCACGCCCGACGTGGCGAACTTCTTGAGCTGGTCGAGCGCGCGCACCGCGCCGGCGTCCATCTCCGCCTTCTTGCCGTCGTCACTGAGGATCTTGCCGCCGGCGCTCTCCGCGAGCGTGTTGTAGAGGACCACGAGGCCCTCGTACTGGGCGCCCATGGTGAGCACCTGGTACGGCTTGCCCTGCTCCTTGAGCTGCTGGGCGGCGGAGATCATCTCGTCCCAGGTCTTCGGCGCCTGCGACACCAGGTCGGACCGGTACCACAGCAGCTGCACATTGGTGTTCTTGGGCGCGGCGTAGAGCTTGTCCTCGTACCGGGCGGTGTCCAGCGGGCCGGCCAGCGTGCCCTGCTCCACCTCGGCCTTGTCCTCGCCGGTCCACTCCCGGATCCACTTCGCGCTGGCGAACTCCTGGGTCCACGTGACGTCCAGGCCGAGCACGTCCATCCCGCTGTCCTGCGCGGCGAGGCGGCGCACCATCTGCACCCGCTGCTCGTCGGCCTCGCGCGGCAGCACCCGGTAGTCGATCCGGTACCGCCCCTGCGCCTGCGTGTTGCAGGTGTCGACCACCTTCTGCAGGTTCTGCTCGGGCGGGTAGTACAGGTTGATCGTGGGGACGCCGCCGTCGCCGCCGGATCCGCAGGCGGCCAGCGGGGCCACCAGCGCGAGCGCGGCGGCCGCCGCCGCCGCGCGTCCGGCCGGCCGCCGTGCGGCCGTGTCGGGGACTCTCGTCATCACCCTCCCCCTCTCTTCGGCGAAGAACCGGGGAGTGAGCCGCGCCCCGGTGCACGGCGAGACGACCGGGGCATCGGCCCGATCGCCCGACGCCCCGGGCGTGTCGTGCGGCTGAACGTGCCCGACCTGCGACGGAGCGAAACATCACGGACATGTGACGGTGACGGCACGAACCGGGCCGGGCGATCGCACGTCGTCCCACGTAGTGAAACGGCGAGGCTACCCAGCGTCAGCGGTCTGCACTAGCGTGGGGCTGGCTCCGTAGCCGGCGCGTCGCCGTCGACGCCGATGCGCCTCCGGCCGTCCCCCATCGCCCGCCCGATCGGTTGGTTCTGACGGGAAGTGCCGTGCGCCCGTTCCCCGGTTGGGCAGGATTCCCCCGAGGAGGTGCCGTCGTGCAGGACACCCGCGCTCTCGCCCTGACGTTCGAGGTGAGCGGCCTGCCCCCGGTCAAGACCGAGGCCCTGTCCATCTTCGCCGCCGGGCACCGGCAGGCGACGAGGGTCCGCACCCTGCTCCAGGCCGCCTGCACGGCGGCCCAGCGCACCGGGTGGACCCCGCTGACCGGGCCGGTCGAGGTGGACCTGACCCTGCGCTGTCCGCCCGGGCACCGCACCTCCGACGCCAGCACGCTGCTGGGCGGCGTGTGCGCGGTGCTCCAGGACAAGAAGCGGGTCTCCACCATCGGCCTCGCCCACCTCGGGGTGCTGGTCGACGTCGCGCTCTGGGCCGACGACCGGCAGATCCGCCGGCTGTCGTACGCCGAGGAGCCGGCGGAGGAGTTCTCGTATTTGGTCCGGGTGTCGGCCGTACCGACGATGGTTTGACCGACGTCCGCGGTGGGGTACCGCGGACGCCGAGGAAGGGAGTGCCGATGTCGGAGCCACATGTCACGCTCGATCCGAGCGGGCTCGACCCTGTGCAGCAGAAGCTGCGCGGCCCGCTGGAGGATCAGCTGACCTCGGCCCTGCAGGCGGCCGCCGACCGGGTCCGCGCCGGCTACGCGGGCGAGCCGGTGGAGGACGTCTGCCGTCGGTTGCTCGACGAGACCCGTTCCGGCCTGCACCCGGACATCGCGGCCGGCTTCCAGCCGGACATGGACGAGTTCTGCCGGGTGGCGGTGGCGATCGTGCGGGGCGAGCTGACCTGAGCCGGCGACGGCGCACGATCTGAGTACGCGTACCGATGGCGGGTGCGCCCGCGGCGACGAGAATTCTCCCGTGCGAACTCGAATCATGATCGTTCTTGCCGTGCTCGGGCTGGCCGGGCTGATGGCGACCACCGGTTGTTCCCTGCGGCAGAGCATCTGCGGCGGCGACGAGTACCCGGTGATCGCGGTCGGCCCGCAGGGCGGCAGCTCCTGCGTGCCGGACGGGGAGGAACCGACGCCGCCGTACGTGCGCTACCCGGAGGGTAAGGAGCCGGAGCACGTCGACGACGAGTGGGACGTCTACTGGCGTACCCACGGCATCGACGAGAACAACACCATCATCGACCGCTGAGGCGGGGCCGCGTCAGCTCCGCCGCACGTCGACCGAGACGACGTGGGTGCCGTCGGGGCGGTCGCCCTCCCCCAGCCGCACCGGCAGCCGGCCACCCTCGGGCGGTCGCAGGCCGAGCCCGAAGCTGAGGTGTCCCTCGAAGTCGCCGGCCACGGCCCATCCACGCAGCGTCGGGAAACGGATCGCCGCCGGCGGCAGGTCGGCCGTCGGGCCGCCGCGGGCGTCGTGCGCCTGGGCCGGATCGAACCGCACCGACAGGTACGCCGTACCGGGCAGCGTGACCGGCGCGCCCCGCCCCTCGGTCACGACCTGCGGCACGTAGGCGACCTCGTAGGACGGGGTGGGTCCACGGAAGGCGAACGTGATCCGGCTGAACCCCTCCGCCGGGTGGTCGCCGACGTCGACCGCCACCAGGACGGGCAGCGGTTCCCCGGGCGGCGGGGTGACCGGCACGCGTACCCGGTGGGCCACCCGGACCGGCCCGCCGGGCACCGCCCAGCCCCAGGTGACGCGCCAGGATCCGGCGGTCGACGCGGCCTCGGTCGGCACGGGCGGGGTGGGCGTGGCCTCCGGCGCCTGGGTCGCGGCCGGCGCGGACGGCGCCGCGGCCGTCGTGGTGGGCGCCGTGGACGCGCCGTCGTGGCCGGTCGCCGTGCAGGCCGCCGCGAGCAGCACGACCAGGCCGGCGAGCAGCGGTACGCGCTGAGGAGTCATGACTCAGTGTCGCTCCGTGACCGGCCCGCGCACCAGAGGCGTCCCACCGGAATCCGTCGGGCGGTGGAGGGGTGCCGGACGGGTCAGGACCGGGTCCGCAACTCCCCGGTCCTGACCCCGGCCGTCCGGTTGGGTAGCGGTCTGCGCCGCGGGAACCGGCAGGCGTGGCACGACGCCTTCGCCGGGTTCCGCACGGCGAGCCGGTCTGCCCGCACTCAGCTCCACGGTGCTCTTACCACCGGACTCCGGTGCGCCCCCGTCTCACCCCGACGAGGCGTGGACGCCGGCTCAGGTTAGGCGCGTCCGCGCAGGCCGGACAAGCGACGACCGGCGGCTGCGGTTGTGATTGATGTCTATGCGGAATTGCGGCATGTCGGCGTAACGGGGTCAGCCGGTTTCACGCTGTTCGACTTCGAGACGCGGACTGCGCCCGGCGGGCCGCTGCGGCACGGTCCGGGCCGCGACGGCCCCGGCGACGAGCGCCAGCGCGGCCACGTGCAGCGCCCGTACGCCCGCCGGGGCGGGCACACCGGCGGCCGGCAGCGCAGGCATCAGCAACGCACCGAGCCCGGTGACCGCCAGCGCCACCCGCCAGAACACGTTCGGGTTCGCCTCCGGCGCCGGTTCGCGTACGCCGTCGGTCCGCAGCCCGCGGCGGGCCTCGTGCACGGCCAGGACGGCCACCAGCAGCGCGCCGCCGATCCCGGCCACCAGGTCTGCGAACTGGTACCAGTACACGCCGGTCACGGCGTGGAAGTCGGAGACGCCGAGCAGCCGGGGCAGCCGCTCGCTGTGGCTGATCCGGTCCCACGCCACGTGGCTGAACGCGCCGATGAGCGCCGAGCAGACGGTGACCTGCCAGGGATGACGGACCCGGGCCAGCGTCGCGTACCAGGGCCAGCCGAACAACCGCTGCGCGGGCAGGTGCACCGCGATGCCGGCGACCACGCGGCGTACGACCCAGGCGTACACGAGGGCGACCGGCAGGCACCACCAGAGCAGCCCGCCGAGCGTGTGCGTCCGCAGGTTCAGTGCCAGCGGCGTGCCGGTGACCAGGTACCCGACGTCCGGCGCGACCGCGCCGGTGCACAGCGCCACCCCGTCGAACCAGTCCGGCCGCCACCGCTTCAGCGGCAGCACCGGAGCCAGGTGCGACGGGAAGGTCAGCGGCACGTCCCGGACGTTACCGGCCCGGTCAGAAGTGCTGGACCAGGTCGGGGAACGCGGCCAGCCGGATCACCCGCTGGTCGGACGGGTCCAGCTCGTCGTGCTCCAGGACCCAGGTGTTCTCGTTCGGGATGAAGACCGCGTTCATCCCGGCGGCCCGCGCGGGCAGGATGTCCGAGCGCGGCGAGTTGCCGATCATCCAGGCGGCGGCCGGGTCGAAGGCGTGCTCGCGGGCCAGCCAGCGGTACGTGTCCGCGTCCTTCTCCGGCACGATGTGCGCGGCGCGGAAGTGGTGCAGCAGCCCGCACGCGTCCAGCTTGCGCTGCTGTTCCTCGCGCTCGCCCTTGGTCAGCAGCAGCAGTTCGTGCCGCCCGGCCAGGTCGTCGAGCGTCTCGGCCACGCCCGGCATCAGCTCGACCTGGTGGCCGACCAGCGCGGCGGCGAGCTGCTCGATCTCGGCGCGCTCCCGCGCGGTGGCCGGACGCTCGCGCAGCTTCTCCAGGCACTCGCCGAGGCTGCGCAGGAAGACCTTGCTGCCGTAGCCGTGCGCGACGGCGTTCGCGCGCTCGATGTCGTCGAGCACCGCACGGATCCGGGCCCGGTCCAGCGTGGGGTGGTCGAGCCAGGTGAGGAAGTCGTCGATGACGCGCTCGAACAGGACGTTGTTCTCCCAGAGCGTGTCGTCGGCGTCGAAGACCAGCACGGCGGCGTCCCGGCGCCACGGCATCGCGTCCCCCTCCCCCTCGCGGACCTCGCACACCGTACTGCCCGGTCGCCGGACGGGCCACGCGGATTATCCGGTCGGCGGGCGGTTACCGGCGCCTACCCGACTGCGGAATCCCTGGTGGGACGGCATGCTTCCGCCATGACGATCTCACCCGATCACCCACCCGGGCGCCGGGGCCGGCGCCGCGCGGCCGTCGCGGTGGCCGCGACGCTCGCCGTCGCGGGCGCGGCGCTGCCGGGATCCCCGGCGCTCGCGGTCAACGCCGCACACACCACAGTGGTCGGCACGAACCCGGTCGACTGGACGCCGCACGCGCTGGACGGCACCGTCCACCGCATCCTCCAGATCGGCAACCGCGTGTACGTGGCCGGCACGTTCACCAAGGTGCGCAACGCCGGTCAGTCGGCCCAGCTGGCGATGCCCCGCCTGGTGGCTCTCGACGCGACAACCGGACGGATCGACACCACGTTCCGGCCGCAGGTCAACGGCGCGGTCAAGGCGCTCGCCGCCGCGCCGGACGGCCGCTCGCTCTACATCGGCGGCGCGTTCACCACTGTCAACGGCACGGCGGCGTCCCGGCTGGCCCGGATCGACGCGGCCACCGGCGCCCGGGTCGCCGGGTTCACCACGCCGGCGCTGAACAACCAGGTCAACGACGTACGCCTGGTCGGCAACCGGCTGATCGTCGGCGGCGCGTTCCAGACCGTCGGCGGGGTGACCCGGCGCGGGCTGGCGGCGGTGAACGCCACCACCGGTGCGGCCGACGCGTCGGTCAGCCTGAACCTGGCCGGTCCGCGCAAGACCACCTCCGGCGCCACCGCGCCGGTGAAGGTCGAGGCGCTGGACGTATCCGCCGACGGCCGGCGGCTGGTGTTCGTGGGCGGCTTCAGCAGCGTCGCGGGCGTGGCGCGGCACCAGATCGCCGTCGCCGACCTGAGCGCGGCCGGCGCCACGCTCTCCGGCTGGGCCACCGACCGCTACCAGCCGCAGTGCGCGAAGACGATGCCCGTCTACATGCGCGGCGTCGACATCTCGCCGGACGGCACCTGGTTCGCGGTGGTCACCACCGGCGGCCCGTTCCCGGGCACGCTCTGCGACACCGCGGCGCGTTTCGAGTTCGGCACTGCCACCGGCGGCAAGCAGCCGGCCTGGGCCAACTACACCGGCGGCGACACGCTGCTGTCGGTGGCGGTGACCGGCGCGGCGGTCTACGTCGGGGGCCACCAGCGCTGGCTGGACAACCCGCAGGGCCGGAACTCGGCCGGTCCGGGCGCGGTGTCCCGGCCGGGCATCGGGGCGATCCACCCGGCCACGGGCAAGGCGCTGCCCTGGAACCCGACCAAGGACCGGGGCGTCGGCACCCAGGAGCTGTACGCCACCGACACTGGCCTGTGGGTCGGCAGCGACACCGTGACGGTGGCCGGGGAGTACCACGCCCGGCTGGCGTTCCTGCCGCTGCCGTGAGTGTGCGGGGCGCGGCGGTTCTCCCGCCGCGCCCCGCGCCCGTCAGCGACGCAAGGTGAGGATCGGCCGCGTCAGCGACGCAAGGTGAGGATCGGCCGCGTCAGCGACGCAAGGTGAGGATCGGCCGCGTCAGCGACGCAAGGTGAGGATCGGCCGCGTCAGCGACGCAAGGTGAGGATCAGGTCGGCGACCAGCGCGGTCCAGCCGGTCTGGTGCCAGGCGCCCAGGCCGGCGCCGTTGTCGCCGTGGAAGTACTCCGGGAAACAGATCAGGTCGCGCCAGTCCGGGTGGGTCTGGAACAGCTGCGCCGCCCCGTAGATGGGCCGCCGTCCCCAGCCGTCGCGGGTGAACAGGGAGATCAGCCGCGCGGACAGGTCGTCGGCGATCTCGTCGAGCGTGCGCTTCACCCCGGACCGGGTCGGGTACTCGACCTGGAGGTCGTCGCCGAAGAACGCGGCGTAGTCACGCAGCGCGCTGATCAGCAGGAAGTTCGTCGGCATCCAGATCGGGCCGCGCCAGTTGGAGTTGCCGCCGAACAGGCCGCTGGTCGACTCGGCCGGCTCGTAGCCGACGCTGAACTCCTGCCCGCCGAGGGTGACCGTGAACGGCTTGTCCAGGTGGGCCCGGGACAGCGTGCGCAGCCCGTACTCGGAGAGGAACTCGTCGGTGTCGAGCATCCGGGCCAGCAGCCGCACCACCTGGTCCGGGGCGACCATGGACAGCAGGCGCTGCTGGCGGCCGTCCGGCCCGAGCCGGCGGGCGCCGATCACCTCCGCGTACTCGGGGCGGTTGGTGAGGAACCACCGCAGCCGCGCGCCCAGCTCGGGCAGGCGGCGCATGGTCCGGGCGGTCAGCCGGGTGACCGCCGCCAGCGGCAGCAGCCCGACCACCGAGCGGACCTTCAGCGGCACCTTCGTGCCGTCGGCCAGCCGCAGCACGTCGTAGAAGAACGCGTCCTCGGCGTCCCAGAGCCCCTGGTGGTACGCCGCCGCGGCGATGTACGCGAAGTGCTCGAAGAACTTGGTGGCGGTGTCCACGTACGCGCGGTCGTGCTCGGCCAGCACGATCGCCATGTCGAGCAGGTTGAGCGCGTACATGGCCATCCAGCCGGTGCCGTCGGACTGCTCCAGCGTCCCGGCGACCGGCAGCGCGGCCGAGCGGTCGAACGGGCCGACGTTGTCCAGCCCGAGGAAGCCGCCCTCGAAGACGTTGTTGCCGCCGGTGTCCTTGCGGTTGACCCACCAGGTGAAGTTGAGCAGCAGCTTGTGCATGACCCGGGCGAGGAACTCGTGGTCGCGGGAGCCGTCGATCTCGAAGACCTTCAGCGCCGCCCAGGCGTGCACCGGCGGGTTGACGTCCCCGAACGCCCACTCGTACGCCGGGATCTGCCCGTTGGGGTGCAGGTACCACTCGCGCAGCAGCAGCAGGATCTGTTCCTTGGCGAAGCCCGGGTCGACCCGGGCGATGGTGACGCAGTGGAAGGCCAGGTCCCAGGCGGCGTACCAGGGGTATTCCCACGGGTCCGGCATGGAGATCACGTCGAAGCTGTTCATGTGCCACCAGGCGCTGTTGCGCCCGTGCCGGCGGCCGGCCGGCGGCGGCGCGGAGCCGGGGTCGCCGGCCAGCCATCGCTCGACGTCGAAGTGGTAGAACTGCTTGCCCCACATCAGCCCGGCGATGGCCTGGCGGGCGACCAGGGCCTCGTCGGCGGTGGCGGCGGCCGGGATGACGCTGTCGAAGAACCGGTTCGCCTCGGCCCGGCGCGCCCACAGCACGGTGTCGAACCCGTCGCCCAGGTCGGCCGGGGCCGGTGGCGCGGCGGCCGGCGGCGGCGCGGTACGGGTCAGCCGCAGCCGGATCTGCCGCTGCTCACCGGCCGGCACGTCCAGCACGTAGTGCAGCGCGCCCTTCGTGCCGGTGCGGTCCGGGTTGACGGTGGCCGCGCCGGTCACCACGTGGTCGTTGATGCCGTCCTTCGGGTACGCGGACCGCCCCGGCAGCCCCCACAGCCGCTCGGCGTTGGTCTCGTTGTCGCACAGCAGCGGCACCGGGTCGCCGTCGCCGGACAGCAGGAGCTGGCCGAGCACCCAGTGCTCACCGACGAGCCGGGCGCCCGCCCGCTCCCCGGCCGTCTCGCCGGTCAGCTTCGGCATCCGGTCGGTGCCGGGCAGCCCCCACGCCCAGGTGTTGCGGAACCACAGCGTGGGCAGCACGTGCAGCGTCGCGTCCTCGTCGCCCCGGTTCGCCACGGTGACCAGCACGCACATGTCCGTCGGGGACGCCTTGGCGTAGTCGACGGTGACCGCCCAGTACCTGTCGTCGTCGAAGATGCCGGTGTCGACCAGCTCGTACTCGGTGTCGTCCCGGCCGCGCAGCGCGTTCACCGCGACCAGCTCGTCGTACGGGAACGCGGCCTGCGGGTAGTGGTAGCGCCAGCGCATGAAGGAGTGCGTCGGGGTGCTGTCGAGGTACCACCAGTACTCCTTGACGTCCTCCCCGTGGTTGCCGCCGTCGCCGCCGAGGCCGAACATCCGCTCCTTGAGGATCGGGTCGCGCCCGTTCCACAGCGCGAGCGCGAAGCAGAACGTCTGCCGGTCGTCGCAGACGCCCGCCATGCCGTCCTCGTTCCACCGGTACGCTCGGGACCGCGCGTGGTCGTGGGGGAAGTAGTCCCACGCCGTGCCGTGTTCGCTGTAGTCCTCCCGTACCGTCCCCCACGCCCGCTCGGACAGATAGGGGCCCCATGCGCGCCAGTCCTGCTCCCCGGCGTCGGCCTGGGCGAGCCGGTGCCGCTCGGGGTCGGGGGACGCGGAGGTCGACCGGTCGGTGATCACTGGCACATCTTCGACGCCGCCGGGGTACTTCTCCACAGCGGCCATTGTCGCCGTGGCATGTCACACCTCGCTGCCGGTGGAGGAAAGTTGATCGACATCCGTTTCGGGCCGCAGGTCTGCGGCGAGCTGTCCGCCGCCGCCACGCGGGAATGGCTGGTCACGGACGGGCGCGGCGGGTACGCGATGGGCACCGTAGCCGGACTGCGGACCCGCCGGTACCACGGGCTGCTCGTGGTGGCCGCTGACACGCCGGCGTCCCGCAAGGTGGGACTGGTGAGCCTCGACCCGGCGGTGACGCTGCCCTCGGGGCGGCAGGTCCGTCTGGGCGCACACGAGTGGTCCTCCGGCGTGGTCGACCCGCGCGGCTTCGAGCTGCTGGAGCACTTCGACCTCGCCGACGGGGTGCCGCGCTGGCGGTGGCGCATCGGCGACGTGGTGATCGAGCGGGAGATCGCCATGACGTACGGCCGCTCCTGCGTGGCGGTGGTGCACCGGCTGATCTCCGGCGGCCCGGTGCGGCTGGACCTGGCCGCGGCCTGCACCTGGCGCGACGCGCACGGCGAACGGCGCGCCGACGGCCCCGCGCCCCGGCTGGAACCGGCGGCCGGCGGCGCCGTGGTCGACGGCGCGTACCGCCTGGCCGGGCCGGACTGGACCCCGGAGGGGCAGTGGTGGCACGGGGTCCGCCACCGCACGGAGGCCGAGCGCGGCCTGCATCCGGACGAGGACCTCTGGTACGCGGGCCGGTTCACCGGCGCGCTTGACGAGCCGGGCGCGACCGTGTCGGTGCTGGCCTGGGCGGACGACCTGGCCGAGGAGCCGCCACCGGCGACCGCCGTGGTCGAGGCGGCCCGGCGGCGCAGCCGGGCCGTGGTGGCGGCGGCGAAACCCGGCGACGCGGTCGAGGCGACGCTCGCGCTGGCCGCCGACGCGTTCGTGGTACGCACCGCCACCGGCCCGGACGTGGTCGCCGGCTACCCCTGGTTCGGGGCCTGGTCGCGGGACACGATGATCTCCTACGAGGGCCTGTTCCTGTGCACGAACCGGGCCGACGAGGGCCGGGACCTGCTGCGGGCGTACGCGGCCACGCTGAACGGGGGCATGCTGGCGAACACGGCCGACACCGGCCGGGTCGAGTACAACACCGTCGACGCCACGCTGTGGTTCCTGCACGCGGTCCACCGCCACGTCACAGTCACCGGCGACACCGACCTGGGCGACGAGCTGCTGCCCGCGCTGCACGGCGTGGTCGAGGCGCACGTGGCGGGCACCCGGTACGGCATCGGCGTCGACCCGGCCGACGGGCTGCTGGCCCAGGGCGGCCCGCCGGACGTGGCGCTCACCTGGATGGACGCCCGGGTGTACGGGGTGCCGGTGACCCCGCGTACCGGCAAGCCGGTCGAGGTCAACGCGCTGTGGATCAACGGGCTGGCCGGGCTCGCCGAGCTGACCGAGCTGGCCGGGCGCGACGCCACCGCGCTGCACGACCTGCACCGCCGGGCCGGCACCGCGTTCCGGGAGCGGTTCCCCGCCCCGGCCGGCTGGCTCCACGACGTGGTCGACGCGCCGGCGCCCGCGTACCCGCTGGGCGGGGCCGCGCACCACGACGACGACCTGCTGCGCCCCAACCAGCTGCTCGCCTGGTCCCTGCCGCACGCGCCGCTGGAGCCGGACGAGGCCACGCTGCGCCGGATCACCGAGGCGCTGTTCACCCCACTCGGCCCGCGCAGCCTCGCCCCGGACTCCCCCGGCTTCACCGGGCGGCACCGGGGCGGGCCCGCCGAGCGGGACTCCGCGTACCACCAGGGCACCGTCTGGCCGTGGCTGACCGGGCCGCTGCTCGACGCGTACCGCCGGGCCGGGCTGCCCACCGACGACCTGCTGGTGGGGCTCGTGGGCCACCTCGCCGAGGACGGCCTGGGCTCGGTGAGCGAGACCGCCGACGGCGCGGCACCGCACGCGGCCACCGGATGCCCGTTCCAGGCGTGGTCGGTGGCCGAGCTGCTGCGCGCGCGGCGGATGCGCCGGTAACGCGTTACAGACCGGCAACCGGCGCGTCGCCGCCGGTTATCGACCCCTGGGCAGGATGGGCGGCGACCCCACCGGACACCGCGGCGACGCCGCCGCCGGGGTGGGGACGCCACAACTCAAAGGGGGCCGCGTGTCAGCTGACGCCGAAGTGATCGACATCCAGCCCACCCGGCGCCTGCGGGTGCTGCTGCTCTCCTGGGAGTACCCGCCGGTGCTCGTCGGTGGCCTCGGCCGCCACGTCCACGCACTGTCCGTGGCGCTGGCCGCCGCCGGGCACGAGGTCACAGTCGTCACCCGCCACGCCGAGGGCGCTCCCCTGGAGGAGTACGCCGACGGCGTCCGCATCGTCCGCGCCGCCGAGGACCCGGTCCGGTTCCCCCTCGCCACCGAATCGCTGCTGGCCTGGACCATGGCGTTCAACCACACCCTGACCCGGGCCGCGCTACGCGCCGCCTCCACCGGCGCCTACGACGTCATCCACGCCCACGACTGGCTGGTCGCGCACACCGCCGTCACGCTGGCCGAGCACCTCGACGTGCCGCTGGTGACCACCATCCACGCCACCGAGGCGGGCCGGCACCAGGGCTGGCTGCCCGAGGAGATGAACCGCACCATCCACGGCGTCGAGCACTGGCTGAGCAACGCCTCCGGCCGGGTGATCGCCTGCTCCGGGTACATGCGCGACCAGGTGGCCCGGCTGTTCGGCGTACCGGCTGGACGCATCGACGTGGTCGCCAACGGCGTCGACGACCGGGCCTGGCGGGCGCGGCCGCACGCGGTCGCCTCCGCCCGGGCGCGCTTCGCCGCGGGCGGGCCGCTCGTCGGGTACGCCGGCCGGCTGGTCTACGAGAAGGGCGTGCAGCACCTGGTGCACGCCGTGCCGCACCTGGCGAAGCGGCACCCCCGCCTGCGGGTGGTGATCGCCGGGGACGGGCCGTACAAGGACGAGCTGGTCGACCAGGCGCGGCGGCTGCACCTGGGGGACACGGTCCGGTTCGCCGGTTTCATGGACGCCACCCAGCTGCCCGCGGTGCTCGCCGCCACCGACGCCACTGTGATCCCCAGCCTCTACGAGCCGTTCGGCATGATCGCGCTGGAGGCGGCGGCCGCCGGAGCACCGCTCGCGGTGGCGCGCACCGGCGGGCTGGCCGAGATCGTCGAGCCCGGCGTGACCGGCGTGACGTTCCCGCACGGCGACCCGGACGCGCTGGCCGGCGCCGTCGACCGGCTGCTCGGCGACGAGGTCTTCGCCCGGCGGGTGGCGCGCAAGGCCCGGACCATGGTCAGCCGGCGGTACACCTGGTCCGCGATCGCCGCCCGGACCGCCGGAAGCTACGCCGCCGCCCGCCGCGACCACGACGCGTTCCAGGCCCGCCGGGCCACCGCCCTGCTGGCCGGCGACCGGTCCCCGATCGCCGTCCCGGAGGGCAACCTGCTCGCCGGCGCGGCAGGTTAGGGGCATGACGCACTGACAGGCGATAGGTACCGTCCGATCCGTTGGCTATTGTGGACCACTGACCAGCGGTGAGGAGTGCGGTGCGGGAGGTATTGATCGCGGGGCGGTACCGCCTGCTCGAACTGGTCGGCCGCGGCGGGATGGGCCAGGTCTGGCGGGCGCGCGACGAGGAGCTGCAACGCGAGGTCGCGGTGAAGCAGGTCGTGCCGCCGAACTGGCTCGCCGAGAACGAGCGGGACGAACTGCGCGCCCGTACGCTGCGCGAGGCGCGCACGTCCGCGCGCCTCAACCACCCCAACGTGGTGCGGGTCTACGACGTGGTCCGGGTCCAGGGCGAGCCCTGGCTGATCATGGAGTACGTCCCGTCCCGCTCGCTCCAGGAGATCATCGAGAGCGACGGGCCGCTGCCGCCCGGACGGGCCGCCGAGATCGGCCTGTCGGTGCTCGCCGCGCTGCGCGCCGCGCACGACGCCGGGGTGCTGCACCGCGACGTGAAGCCCGCGAACGTGCTGCTGGCCCGGGACGGGCGGGTGCTGCTCACCGACTTCGGGCTGGCGGTGTTCGAGGGCGGCGACGGCGCGATGACCCGGCCCGGCCTGGTCCTCGGCTCCCCCCAGTACGTGGCACCGGAGCGGGCCGCCGAGGGCGTGTCGAGCGTCGAGGCGGACATGTGGTCGCTCGGCGCCACGCTGCACGCCGCGGTGGAGGGCCGCTCGCCGTACGCCCGCAGCACCGCGATGGCCACGCTCGCCGCGCTCGCCACCCGGCCGCCCGACCCGGCCCCGCACGCCGGCCCGCTGACGCCGGTGCTGGCCGGGCTGCTGCGGCGCGATCCGCGTACCCGCCTCGGGCACCGCGAGACGGCGCGCCTGCTCGGCGTCGCCGCGGTGTCGGAGGCCGACGCGGAGGCCGCCGGCTCCGCGGTACGCGCCCCCGCCGGATCGTCCGACCGGCCGGCCGCCGGACGAGATGCCGACGGTCCGGCGGGTGACGAGCCGGGGTCACCGGGGACGGGGAACCCGGCGGCTCCGGGCGGCATCTACCCGGACCTGATGCCGCCGGCCGCCGCCGCCCGCGCGTGGAGCCGGGCGGCGAAGCGCAGCGAATGGGCCCCGCCCGCCGAGGGCGACCGCGCGCCACCGTCCGGGGACACGGCCGGCGCCGCTGAACCGGCCGGCCGCGCTGTCCCGGCGGCCCGCGCGGACGCGGGGAGCCCGTCGTCCCCGGCCGGCCGTTCGGGGGCGGCCGGGCGCGTGGACGCAGGCGGTCCCTCGTCCCCGGGCGGCCCGCCGGATGCGAACCGTCGCGCCGAGGCCAACGGCGGCTCGGGTGCGGTCGCAGGCTCGGGTGCGGTCGGCGGTCCCACTGGGGGCGACGGCCGGGCCGCGGCCGGTGGTTCGGCCGGGATCGGCGGCTCGGGTGTGGTCGGCCGGTCGGCGGCGGTGGGCCGGGCGGCGCCACCGGATCGCGCCCGGGCCGGCGACCCGGAACGGGGACGCCCCGGTGACCCGGAGCAGGCCGCCCCGGACGCGACTCCGGAGCCGCCCCGGAGGGGGCCGGCCCGCCCGGGTCCGATCAGCCTCGGCCCGACGGTCCTCACCAGCTTCGTCGACCCGGGCAGCCCGGCCGGCCCGGAG
>NZ_RCVK01000190.1:0-34603 GCF_003667485.1 Micromonospora sp. BL1 | reverse complement strand
CCCCGTTGATCATGAAGTTGGCGGCCCTCTAAGAGATCCACAACGCCGTCAACTTCATGATCGACGCGGAGAAGCAAAAGACGGTCAGACCAGGTCGGCTTCGCGCAGCAGCTTCCACAGGCCGGCGCCGTCGGGGGCGCTGAGCCACTTCTGGCCTATCGGGCCGGATGACGACCGGCCGGCCGGTGCCGGCAGGCTGCCTGCGAGCACCGACTGGGTCGGGGACAGCTGCCGGATCGCCACCCCTGCCACGTGGTCCGGGTGCGCGGCGGCGAACTCGCGGTAGATCTCCGGGTCGTGCTGCCCGTCGTCGCCGATCAGCAGCCACCGCACCTCGGGGAACTCCCGGGACAGCCGGGCCAGCGTGGCCCGCTTGTGTTCCCGGCCGCTGCGGAACCACCTGTCCGCGGTCGGCCCCCAGTCGGTGAGCAGCAGCGGCCCGGCCGGGTAGAGGTGCCTCGACAGGAACCGGGTCAGCGTCGGCGCGACGTTCCACGCGCCGGTGGACAGGTAGAAGACCGGCGCGCCCGGGTGGGCGGTGGCCAGCCGCTCGTACAGCACGGCCATGCCGGGCACGGCGGTGCGGGCGTGCTCGTCCAGCACGAACGTGTTCCACGCGGCGAGCAGCGGCCGGGGCAGCGCGGTCACCATGACCGTGTCGTCGATGTCGGAGAGGATGCCGAAGCGCACGGCCGGGTCGAGGATGCGGACCAGCGCCTCCACCGGTTCGGCGTCGGCGACGCTGAGGCGTACGCAGCCCCAGCCAGGGGTGAAGTCGGCCTCGATCACGGTGTCGACGAAGCCGCTGCGGTCGGCGGTCACCTCCTGGCGCACGCCGTCGGCCTCGATGGTCACCTTCACGTGCTTGGCGGGCAGCGTGGCGAAGCTGCGCCAGCCCCGCACCTTGTCCAGCCGGCCCCGCCGCCGCGTGTCCGGGCGGCCGAGCAGCACCCGGCAGAGCACGCGCGCCCAGCCCGGGGCGCCGTAGCCCGCGTACGCGATGATGTTGGGCTGCCATCCGGTGCGCCGCAACCGGCGCTCCACCAGGCCGTGCACGGCGTCCTCGAAGCGCGCGGCGCGGTGCAGTTGCGGAACGGCAAGCTGGTCCGGTGGTGTGGGCGGCACACGGCAACAGTGCCACAACCGGAGCGGCCGGGCCACGCGAGTGATCCACGCCGATCCGCCCCGGCGCCGGGCGCCGCCGTGACAGACTGCGGTCGGGACGACGACGGGGGCGTTGGTCGTGTCGACGACGAAGCGGGACCGGGTACGGCCGCGTCCGGACGCTCCGGCGCTGGTGGCGCTGCTGCTCGGCGTCGCGGGGGTCGGCTACCGGCTGGTGCTGACGCTGCTCACGGTGCCCGCGTCGAACAGCGACGAGGCGACGTTCGGCCTGGCCGCGCTGCACATCGCCGAGCGCGGCGAGCGGCCGGTCTTCCTCTACGGCCAGCGCTACATGGGCGTGCTGGAGTCGTACCTGGCCGCGCCGCTGGTCGGCTGGGCCGGGCCGAGCTGGCCGCTGCTGCGGCTGCCCCTGCTGGCACTCTTCGCGGTCTTCCTGTGGCTGGCGTACCGGCTGACCCGCCGCCTGTTCTCCCCCTGGCTGGCAGTGGTCGTGGTGGGCCTGCTGGCGCTCGGCTCGGAGCGGGTGGTCCGCGACCAGCTCACCGCGGTCGGCGGCCGCCCGGAGGTCAAGCCGGCGGTGCTGGCGATGCTGCTGATCGCGGTGGCCCTCGGCGGCCGGCGGGTCCGGCACCACTGGCTGGCCACCGGCGCGTTCGGGCTGCTCGCCGGGCTGGCGCTGTGGTCGGACTGGCTGATCGCGCCGTACCTGCTGGTGGCCGCAGTGGTGCTCGCCGTGGCGGTGCCCCGGGATCTGATCGGCTGGCCGGGTGTGCTGCTGGTGGTGGGCTTCCTGGCCGGGATCGCCCCGGTGGTCAAGGACAACCTCGTCGCGCCGCCCGGGCAGGACTCACTGTCGGTGTTCCGCGAGATCAGCACCAAGGAGGGGGTAGCGCCGTCGCTCGCCGAACGGCTGCGCGGCGGGCTGCTGGACGGGGTGCCGCTGGCGTCGGGCATGTGCCCGATGGACGGCTGCGCCCGCTGGGCGCAGTGGTTCGGCGTGCTCTATCCGGTGCTGCTGGTGGCCGCCGCCGGGCTCGGGCTGCTCGCGTACCGCCGGGCCGCCGACCACGCCGCGCGGGTGCGGGCCGTGGCGATCCTCGCGCTGGTCGCGGGCGCGGCGTTGACACTTCTGGCGTACGTGCGCAGCCCGCTCGCCGCGACCGACCCGCTCGGCAACGCCCGCTACCTGTCGGTGCTCCAGATCTCGCTGCCGGCCGTGTTGTGGCCGCTCTGGCTGGCCGCCGCGCACGCGCTGCGGGGCACCGCCGGGTGGGCGGCCCGGCTCGGCGGCGCCACGGCGGCGGTGGTGCTGGCCGGGCTGACCGCCGCGACGCTGGCCGGCACCGTGGCGTTCCTGACCGGCGTGCCGGGCGTACGGGACGAGGAGCTGACCGCCCGCCGGCTGGCGGACGCGGTGCGGGGAGCCGGTCTGCACGAGGTGTACGGGGACTACTGGACGTGCAACCGGCTGATCTTCAACACCGGCGAGACGGTCTCCTGCGGTGTGCTCGACGGGGCGCTGACGCCCGGGCAGAACCGCTATCCGGCGTACTGGCAGCGGGTGGCGCGCGCACCGCGGCCCGGGTACGTGGTGGCCGTCGGCTCCCCGGCCGAGCGCACGCTGCGGCGGCTGCTGGGCGACCGCGCCGACGCGGCGGTGGTGGCCGAGGTGGGCGGCAGTCGCGTGTACCACCCCGAGCGTGCCGTCCGGCCGTGGCGCTGACCCCGGCCCGTACGCTGTGCCGGTGCTCATCCTGCTGCCCCCGTCGGAGGGGAAGGCCGAAGCCGGCACCGGCCGCCGGCTGGACCTGTCCCGGCTGTCCCTGACCGAGCTGAACCCGGCCCGGGAGGCGGTCCTGACCGCGCTCGTCGACCTGTGCGCCGGGCCGGACGAGACGGCGGCCCGGACCGCGCTGGGCCTCACCGAAGGGCAGCGCGGCGAGCTGCGGCGCAACGCCCGGCTGCGGGAGGCGGCGACCGCGCCGGCCGGGCGGCTCTACACCGGGGTGCTCTACGAGGCGCTCGGCCTGGACACGCTGCCCCCGGACGCGCAGCGGGCGGCCCGCCGCCAGGTGCTGATCAGCTCCGGCCTGTGGGGCGCGGTACGCCTCGCCGACCGGATCCCGCCGTACCGCTGCCCGATCGGGGCGCGGCTGCCGGGGCTCGGGGCGCTGTCGGCGTACTGGCGGGAGGCGCTCGGCCCGGTGCTGGAGCCGGCCGCCGGGCGCGGTCCGGTGCTGGACCTGCGCTCCGGCGCGTACGCGGCCACCTGGACGCCGCGCGGGGCGCTCGCCGAACGCACGGTGACGGTGCGGGTGCTGCACGAGCGGATCGTGGACGGCACGCCGGTCCGGTCGGTGGTGAGCCACTTCAACAAGGCGACGAAGGGCCGGCTGGTGCGGGATCTGCTGCTCGCCGACGCCCGGCCGCGCACCGCCGATGCGCTGGTGGGGGCGCTGCGGGAGCTGAAGTACACGGTCGAGGAGGCGCCCCGGTCGCCCGGCCGGCCGCGGCAGGTCGACCTGGTGGTCACCGAGCTCTGAGACGCGGCCTTCCCGCAAATTTTGCTCAAGGCTCGGGCGCAGCGGTTCCCGGCCCGGCGCTGGGCAGCGACGGTAGAGGCACCCCGACTCTGACCGAGGAGCCGCGCCGATGCTCACCACGCTGCTCGACCGCCCGCGCCCGTCGCCGCCACCGCTGGACTGGCTGACCCTGACCGACGCCTTCGAGATCGCCTGCATGGTGCGCTGCACGCCGCCGCCGGCCGCCGACGTACGCCGGCTCGACTCCGGACCGCACCGGGGCGGGATCGCCGAGTTCAACCGCGAGGACGCCGCGCAGCGGATGCGGCAGCTGCTGGGACGTCTCGACGTGCCGGTGGAGCACGAGCTGACCACCGGTGGGCTGCGCCGCCGCTACGAGCTGCACCGGCTGTCCGTGCCGCCGCAGCACCGGGCGGCGTACGCGAATCTGCTGACCGCGGGCTGGCGGCAGGGCCGCCGGGAGCTGCTCGGCGGGCCGTTCCCGGGCGCCTCGGCGCCGCGGCGGCTCTGGCGGCCCCGGCTGGCGGCGGCGGCCTGGCGGGCGGCGCTGCTCGCCGGCGGCCGGCACGTCCGCCGGCACTGCCTCGGCATCCGGCTCGCCGACCGGGACCTGGCGGCGGTGCTGGTACGCGGCGCGGCGCTGCTGGACGTGCCGGCGGCGCTGCGGCCGGGCTCGGGCTGTTTCCTCGTGGTGGTGCCCAACGGCGAGTACCGGGAGCGGATCACCGAGAGCGCGGAGCTGGCCCCGGCGAGCTGACCGGCCCGGGCGCACGCCCCGGGCCCGCCCCGGCGGTCCGGGCACCGCGTGGGCTTGCGCCGCGGCGGGTGCACGGCGCAGAGTGCAGCCCGTGAGCCGACACTGGCCTGTGCGCGCCGCCGCCCCGCTCGTGCTGGTGCTCCTGCTCGTCACCGGGCTCACCGGCTGCCGGGACGAGCCGTCCGAGCCGACCCGCATCCGCATCGCCACCGGCAGTCCGACCGCCGTCTACCACGCCTTCGGTCAGTCGCTCGCCGCGCTGCTCAACCGCGAGGTGCCCGGCGTACGGGCCGAGGTGGTGGTCACCGCCGCCTCGGCGCAGAACGTCCGGCTGGTCGGCGCCGGGGAGGCGGAGCTGGGCTTCACCCAGGCCGACGTGCTGCCGCCGCGCGAACCCGAGCATCCGTCGGTGCTGGCGGTGGCCCGGGTCTACGACGATTTGCTGCACCTGGTCACCCGCGCGGGCGGGCCGATCCGCACGCTCGGTGACCTGCGCGGACGGCGGGTGTCGGTGGGTGCCGACGGCTCCGGCACGGAGATCACCGCCACCCGACTGCTGGCGGTGGCCCAGCTCGGCGGCGACCGGGTACGCCAGGAGCACCTGGGGCTGGACGACTCGGTCGCGGCCCTGCGGGAGGGACGGATCGACGCGTTCTTCTTCTCCGGCGGGCTGCCCGTGCGCGGCGTCGCCGACCTCGCCCAGCGGACCTCGCTGCGGATCGTGGACCTGGGCGACTGGACCGAGCCGCTGCGCCGGGCGTACGGGCAGGTCTACGTGACCCGGGACGTGCCCCGGTCGGTCTACCGGGCCGATCCGGTGAGCACTGTGGCGAACCCGAACTACCTGATCGTCCGCGCCGACCTGCCCGCCGCGCTGGTGCGGGAGGTGACCCGGCTGCTGATGGACCGCCGGGAGGAACTGGCCGCCGCGCACCCGGCGGCGGGACGGATGAGTCCCCGGTCGGCGATCGTCACCACCCCGCTGCCGCTGCATCCGGGCGCGGCGCAGTGGTACCGCGCCGCGAAGCCCTGACGCCGGGTCAGCGCCGGATCGGCTCGTCGGCGGGCGCCGGGAACCACAGCTCGGCGACCAGGCCCCGGGGTTCGCCCTGGCGCATGGTGAGCCGGCCGTCGGAGGCGTCCACGAGCACCGCCGCGATGGTCAGCCCGAGGCCCACGCCGTCCACGTTCTGCGCGTCCGGCGCCCGCCAGAACCGCTCCGTGGCCTGGTCGAGCTGACTGGCCGTCATGCCCGGGCCGGTGTCGCCGACGGTCAGCACCGTCCCGTCGTCGGCGGCCCGTACGGTCACCGTCACCTCTCCCTGCGCGCCGCTGAACTTCACCGCGTTGTCGATCAGGGCGTCCAGCGCCTGGTCGATGGCGGTCGGCACGGTCCGGGCGTACACCGGCGCGTCGCCGGCGTCGAGGCGGAGCGTGACCTCGCGGTGCCGGGCCAACGGCAGCCAGGCCGCCACCCGGGACGCCGCGGTGGCGGTGGCGTCGACGGTGACCCGTTCGTTCTCCTCCCGCTCGGCGCGGGCCAGGGTGAGCAGCGCGTCGAGCACCGTGGCGAGCCGGTCGGTCTCCTCCAGCGCCAGCCGGTGCTCGGCGCGCCCGTCCGGGTCGGCGAGGCTGGGGCCCAGTTCCTCCACCCGCAGCCGCAGCGCGGTGAGCGGGTTGCGGAGCTGGTGGCTGGCGTGCGCGACGAAGGCGCGTTGCCGGTCCATCACGTCGGAGACCGCGTCGGCCATGTCGTTGAAGCTGGTCGCGAGCCGGCGCAGCTCGGGCGGGCCCAGCCCGGCGCGGACCCGCGCGGCGCGGCGGCCCTCGGCGATCTCGTGGGTCACCGCGTCCAGCTCGGTGACCGGGCGCAGCACCCAGCCGGCCAGCCCGAACGCGGTCGAGACACAGGCCAGCACCGCCAGCAGGCCGATGCCCGCCAGCAGCAGCCACCACACGGTGACGGTGCGGCGGACCCCGTCCGCCGGGCTGGTCGTGACCACGGCGCCGAGCACCTCGCCGCCGTCGTTGATCGGCACGGCCGTCACCACCGGCCCGCTGCCCCAGGGCCAGACCGACTCCGGGCCGCTGAACTGCTGCCCGGACAGCGCGGTGTCGAGCGCCGCGCCGGCGCCCGGGCCCGGCTCCCAGCCGGACGAGGCCACCACGGTACGGCGCTCCCGGTCCACCACGGCCGCGCCGATGCCGTAGAGCGCGTCGTAGGCGGCCAGTTCCCCGTCCAGGGGGCCTGGACTGCCGCCCCGCAACGCCGGCCCGGCCAGCGAGGCGAAGCGGGTGGCGTCGGCGAGGCGGTCGGCGCGTACCCGGTCGGTCTCCCGGGTCGCGAGCGTGGCCGCCAGCGGGGTCTCCAGGGCGAGCAGGACCAGCACCATCAGCAGCAGGTAGCTGATCACCAGCCGGCGGCGCACGGGCCCCTCCTCACGCGTCGCGGAGCCGGTAGCCGACCCCCCGCACGGTCTCCACGAGCGTCGGGTCGCCGAGCTTGCCGCGCAGCGAACCCACGTGCACCTCGACGGTGTGCCGGTCGGCCCAGGTGGTGCCCCACACGTCGAGCAGGATCCGCTCGCGCGGCACCGCCACCCCGGGCTGGCGGGCCAGGGACAGCAGGATGTCGAACTCCTTGCGGGTGAGCGTGACGTCCCGGCCGGCCACCGTCACGGTCCGGCCGCCCACGTCGATGCGGACCGCGCCGGCCTCGATCAGGTTGCGCTGCGGCGCGGTGTGCGCGGCCCGGCGCAGCACCGCCTCGATCCGCGCCTGCAACTCCACCATCGAGAACGGCTTCACCACGTAGTCGTCGGCGCCCAGCCGCAGCCCCAGCACCCGGTCGCGTTCCTCGCCGCGCGCGGTCACCGCGATGATGCCGAGCCGGCTGCTGCGCCGCCGCAGCTCGCGGCACAGGTCGGTGCCGTCGCCGTCGGGCAGCCCCAGGTCGAGCAGCACCAGGTCGCAGGGCGCGGCGGAGAGCGCGGCGGCCACCGTCGCGGCGTGTTCCACCTGGTAGCCGCGCCGGGTCAGCGCGGAGGACAACGCCGCGGCGACCCGGCGGTCGTCCTCGACCAGGAGGATCCGCACCCGTGCCTCCCTCCGCTCGACGTGTTGCCCTGCGAATGGTGGCAGACGCGCCGCCGGGACGCGAGGCCGCTCTAGGCTGCTGCCGTGATCTACAAGATTCTCACCGACGACGAGTGGGCGCGGGCACGGGCGGAGGGGCGGTTCGCCGGCACCGCGATGGACCGGCAGGACGGATACGTCCACCTCTCCGCCGCCGACCAGGTGGTGGAGACCGCCCGGCGCTTCTTCGCCGGGGTCACCGGCCTGACGCTGCTCGCGGTGGAGGAGGCCCGGCTCGGCGACGCGCTGCGCTGGGAGGCGTCGCGCGGCGGCGCGCTGTTCCCGCACCTGTACGCGGCGCTGCCGGTGGACGCCGTGGTGGCCGCGCACCCGCTGCCGGCCGACCGGCCCGCCGCCGACGCGGTGGCCGAACTGCTCGGGTGAGCGCTCGTTATGCTGCGTCGAGCCCGCCCGACGGCGCGACGCGCCCTGGCATGTGATGCGAGTTGAGATGACTGACAGCAACGACCGGTCCGCCTCCGTCTTCGTCCACCCGACGGCCGACGTGGAGTCCGGCGCCCAGGTCGGCGACGGCACCAAGGTCTGGCACCTGGCGCACATCCGGTCCAGCGCCCAGGTCGGCGCCGGCTGCGTGATCGGCCGCAACGTCTACGTCGACGCGGGCGTCACAGTCGGCGACCTGGTGAAGATCCAGAACAACGTCTCGGTCTACCAGGGCGTGACCATCGAGGACGAGGTGTTCGTGGGCCCGTGCGCGGTGTTCACCAACGACTTCCGCCCGCGCGCCCAGAATCCGGACTGGACGATCACCCCGACGCTCGTCCGCCGGGGCGCGTCGATCGGCGCGAACGCCACGCTCGTGTGCGGCATCGAGGTCGGCGAGTACGCGATGATCGCCGCCGGCTCGGTGGTGACCCGCGACGTCAAGCCGTACCAGTTGGTGGCCGGCAACCCGGCCCGCCCGAAGGGCTGGGTCGACGCCAAGGGCGAGGTCGTCTCCCGCGACGTCGACAACCCGCCGCACCAGGGCTGACCGGACGGAAAGGGGCGACGACCGCGCCGGTCGTCGCCCCTTTCCCGGTACGCCTCAGCCGCAGAGCCGGCCGATCTCGTCCCGGAACCGGTCCATCGGGTTCGACCCGGCCGGGCCGAGCAGGTACTCCTTCAGCTCCCGCCGCGCCCCGGTCATCGGGTCGTCGCCGGCCCGGGTCACGTCGAGGATCTTCGCCAGCTCACCGCAGTCCGCCGAGAGCAGGTACGCCGCCCGCGCGGTCGGGAACTGCCGCCGGAACTCGTCCTCGGGCAGGCCGGCCGGATTCGCCACCACGTACGGGCGCTCGCTCTGCACGAAGTCGGAGACCACGCTGGACACGTCGCTGACCAGCAGGTCGGTGACGTTGAAGCAGTCGAACAGCCCCGGCGTGCGGCCGGTGACCACCAGGTGCGCGGCGCCGTCCAGCGAGGACGGATCGGTCTCGCCGCCGGCGGCCTTGATCCGGGACACGATCCGCTCGTGCACGGCCCGGGCCTTGGGCGAACGCGTGCCGGTCAGCGGGTGCGGCTTGTAGATCACCCGCACGTCCCCGGCGGCGAGCAGGCCGGACACGATCCGCTCCCCCATCAGCACGAGCGACGTGTGGTACGGGTCGTCGTCGAGCCAGCCCTCCCAGGTCGGCGCGTACAGCACTGTGAAACGGTGGTCGGCGGCGCCGGAACCGAACGTGTGCACCCCGGCCAGCTGCGGGCGGCCGACCTCCACGATGTCGCGGTCCAGCACGCCGACGTCGGCCCGGGCGTACCGTTCCCGCCCGGCCGGCCCGGCCACCCAGACCTCGTCGTACACCTTGCTGTACGGGTTCACGCTCGCCTGCTTGTCGCTGTCGCCGTGGCCGACGAAGACGTGCTTCACGCCCGGCTCCCGCAGCAGGTGGATGTTGGCGCCGACGTTCGCCGCGTACAGCGCCACGCGCAGCGAGCTGAGGTCCAGGTTCATGAAGTCCACGCCGGCCGGCACGCAGATCACCGGCAGCCGGGTGTCGGCGAGCTGCTCGAACGCGTCCGCGGCGCGCAGCAGCACGACCGCGCGGCGGCCGGTCGCCTCCACCGGCGCGAGCCACATGTTGGCCTGGTAGACGTCCTTGGCCGGGCCGGCGAAGTAGAGCGCCACCTCGGGCCGTTCCCGGGCCATCCAGTCGTGCACGGCGGGCAACACGCCCGGGGCCCCGCCCCGGCCGCGCAGCGCGGTGAGCGCCAGCACCGCGGCGGTGACCAGACCGGCGGCGAGCGTGACCAGGCCGGTGACCACCACCGGGGCGACCCGGTCCAGCGCGGCGGCCACCACTGCCGCCGGGACCAGCAGCACGTTCAGCAGCGGCATCCGCAGCCCGGCCAGCTGCCGCGCCCAGGCCGGCGGCACCGGCACCCGCCGCAGCGCGCCGAGGTCGATGTTGCGGGTGTACGCCGGGGGGTCGACCCGGCCGTCGATCACCTTGGTCACCGCGTTGGTGGCCACGGCCAGCGTCCACAGCGCGGCGGGCAGCAGCAGGACGGCGACGGTGCCGGCCACACCGGGGCGCACCGTGGCGACCACCAGCAGGGCGACGGACAGGTCCCGCACCAGCCGCCGGAAGGTCTCGCCGAGACCGGCCTTGTCGAGCAGCGTGGCGGTCCCGGTGTGCCGCCCGGCCAGGGCCAGCTCACCGGCGACGGCGACCACGGCGGCCACCGCGTACGGGACCACCAGGCCGAGGACTCCGGCGAGGACCATGACCGCGTAGCCGAGAAGCGTCGCGCCGACCGCGGCGAGACCCTGCTGGCTGCGTACTCTGCTGAACAACGACACGCTCCCTGTCTGCCCGGCCGATGTCGGTCCGAGTCGATTTCCGACGGCTGCGACCCTAAACGGGTCACATGACACAAGTATTGCCGGGGTGTCCGGCAGGTGAACTCCGCACGGCGTCATCCCGGCGGCGGCACGCGACGGGCCCCGGCCGTTCGAGACGGCCGGGGCCCGTGAAGTCGGTGGGGTCAGCCCCCGATGACCACCCGGCGCACGCCGGTCCAGCGCGCCGGGTCGGTGACGCGGCGGCCGTCGACGAGCACCGTCACGCCCGGCAGGTCGGCCGGGGCGAGGGTGCGGTACTCCGCGTGGTCGGCCTGGATCACCGCGGCGCCGACCGGCTCGCCGTCGTAGCCGGGCAGGCCGTGCGCGACCAGCTCCTCGTTGGTGTACATCGGGTCCGAGACGTACGGCACCGCGCCCCGCCGGCGCAGCGCCTCCACGGTCGGGAAGACGCCGGAGAACGCGGTCTCCTTGACGCCACCCCGGTAGGCGGCGCCCAGCACCAGCACGCCCACCCCGGTCAGGTCGCCGTACGCGGCGGCGAGCAGGTCGACCGCGTAGTCCGGCATGGCCGCGTTCGCCTCGCGGGCCGAGCGGACCACAGTTGCGGCCGGGTCGTTCCACAGGTACATCCGCGGGTAGATCGGGATGCAGTGGCCGCCGACCGCGATGCCCGGCGAGTGGATGTGGCTGTACGGCTGCGTGTTGCACGCCTCGATGACCTTGGTGACGTCCACACCGACGGTGTCCGCGAAGCGGGCGAACTGGTTCGCCAGGCCGATGTTCACGTCCCGGTAGGTCGTCTCGGCGAGCTTGGCCAGCTCGGACGCCTCGGCCGAACCGAGATCCCACACGCCGTTGGGGCGGTCCAGGTCGGGCCGCTCGTCGAAGTCGAGCACCGCCTCGTAGAACCGCACGCCGTGCGCGGCCGACGCCTCGTCGATGCCGCCGACCAGCTTCGGGTAGCGGCGCAGGTCGGCGAAGACCCGGCCGGTGAGCACCCGCTCCGGGCTGAACACCAGGTGGAAGTCGGTGCCGGCGGTCAGGCCGGAGCCCTCGGCGAGCATCGACGCCCACCGGTTGCGGGTGGTGCCGACCGGCAGCGTGGTCTCGTAGCTGACCAGCGTGCCCGGCTTCAGCCCACGGGCGATGGCCCGGGTGGCGTCGTCCATCCAGCCGAAGTCCGGCACGCCCTCGGCGTCCACGAACAGCGGCACGACCACGACGACCGCCTCCGACTCGGCGACCGCGGCGGCGGTGTCGGTGGTGGCCGACAGCAGGCCGGCGGCCACCGTCTCCTTGAGCTTGACGTCCAGGTCGGCCTCGCCCGGGAAGGGCACGGCACCGTCGTTGACCAGCTGGACGACCCGCTCGGAGACGTCGGCGCCGATCACCCGGTGCCCCTTGGACGCGAACTGCACGGCCAGCGGCAGACCGATCTTGCCGAGCGCGACGACGCAGATGTTCATGAACTACTTTCCTCCAGAGGGCCAGATTCGGCGCAGGCGGGCAAGGAACCGACCGGGGGTCACCGGCGTGATCGCGACGATCACCTGGCCCTTGTGGTTCGTGGTGGGTGTGACGAGGTGCCAGCGGACACCGCGCCGGGCCACCAGCCGGGGTGCGGCGACGGGGCGGTCGGTGCGCAACGGCGCCGAGCCCGTCCCGCCCAGGGCGGAGACCTCGGCGCGTACGATACGACGCTCGCCCGTCCCCCCGACGACCGCCAGCAGCCGGTCCACCGCGAAGTCCGTTCGTACGACGGTACCGGGGCCGGAGGACTCGACCGACGTGACACCCGTCAGATCGCCCACGCTGACCCGCAGCGCCTCCGCGCTCAGCTCGGCCAGCTCGGCCCAGCGGCTGCGCGCGGTGACCACCAGGGCCCGCTCCCCGGCGGCGTCGCGTCCCCAGGCCAGCCCGGTCGCGGTCAGCTTGGCCAGTATCGCGGCGGCCCGCGCGGTGACGTCGTACCAGTCGTCCGGGTAGCCGAACGCCGGGTCGCGGAAGCCGACGTGGTCGGCGTACCAGCGGTCACCGTCGACGACCACCTCGGGCAGCGACCGGTCGGACTGCTGGCCGATGAGCGTGCGCAGCGCGTCCAGGTCGCCGTCGCGCGCCACCGCCACCCGCAGCCGCTCCTCGGACGCCATCCGGGCGGTCACCCCGTCGGTCAGGTACGCCTCGGCGAGCTTGCGGATCCGGTCGTGGACGTGCCGCTGCACGTCCGGGGTGAGGGCGAGGAACTCCGCCCGGAGCAGCTTCGCCACCTCCCAGGTGAAGTGGCGTACCAGCACCGCGTCCCGCCGCGGGCCGGGCTCGATCAGCCCGGCGACGAAACCGACCAGCTCCTCGGCGCAGCGCAGCCGCTCTTCGAACCTGCTGGCGTACGTGATGTTCTGGGCGTTGTCCCGCTTGACCGCGTAGTAGTACTCGTAGTCGCCGAGGACCGACACCTTCTTCGCCCGGAAGCACGCCTCCAGCGTGAACGGCTGGTCGCTGCCCATCGGCATGTCCGTGCGGAACCGCAGGCCGTACCGCTCGATCAGGTCCCGGCGGAACAGCTTGGTGTTCGACAACGACCAGGGCAGGTCGCTGTCGAACAGGTCGAGCCGCTCCTGGGTGGTGGCGTAGACGGCCTGGTGCACGTAGCGCTTGTTGGTGCCGACCATCCGGCCCAGCACCACGTCGGAGTCCCACCGGTCGGCGGCGCCGACGAGGCGCTCCAGCGCCTCCGGGCCGAGGTGGTCGTCCGAGCCGATGAAGAAGACGTACCGGCCGCGGGCGTGGTCGAGCGCCAGGTTGCTCGGCGCCGCCGGGCCGCCGGAGTTGGCCTGGTGCAGCACGCGGACCGTGTTCGGGTACCGCTCGGCGTAGCGGTCCAGTTCCGCGCCGCTGCCGTCGGTGGAGCCGTCGTCGACGGCGACGACCTCCAGCCGGTCCAGGCCGATGGTCTGCCCGACGAGCGAGTCGAGGCAGGCGGTCAGGTACGGCATGGTGTTGTAGACGGCGACGACCACCGTCACGTCCGGCCCGTTCACGCGCCCACCTCCACCTGTGCCGGCTCCACCGGGGCGTGCGCCGCCGGCGCCGGCCGGGGCGGCGCGTCGGGCAGCAGCCGGGAGTAGACCTCGTCGAGCACCCGCGCCTGCGCCTCCCAGGTCCAGCCGGACAGCAGGCCCGGCCGGTCGTACGCGGCGCGGTACCGCTGCGGGTCGGCGAGCACCGCGGTGACCGCGCGGACGAAGTCGGCCACGTCCTCGGCGCGGAACACCTCGCCCTGACCGGTCTCCCGGACAGTCTCGGCCATGGTGCGCACGTCGGAGACGACCAGCGGCAGGCGGGCGTGTGAATACTCGAAGAACTTGGTGATCAGCGCGATCTCGTGGTTCGGCCAGTGCTGGATCGGGATGACGCCGACCTGCGCGCCACCGAGGTAGCGGACCACCTGGTGGTGCGGCACGTACGGCAGCACGTGCACCCGGTCCGCCACGCCCAGCTCGCCGGCCCGGGTGACCAGGCCCCGGACGTACGCCGAGTCGGGCTTGTTGACCACGAACGCGACGTGCGCGCCGGGCAGCCGGGGCAGCGCCTCGACCATCACCCCGAGACCGCGCTTGGCGGCGGCCACCCCGCTGTAGACCAGCAGCGGCTCGTCCGGCCCGAGCCCGCAGCGGGCGCGGATGTCCGGCGCCGGCTCGGCCGGATCCGCGGGCAGCTCGTCCACCGCCGGGGCGTTGAGCACGACCGCGGGCCGTTCGGCCAGCCCGTGCTCGGTGCGCAGCAGGTCGGCCAGGCCGCCCGAGACGGTCATGGTGGCGTCCGCGTACGGCACGTACTCCCGCTCGTGCGCCACGTTGCCGGGCAGCCAGCGCGCGTTGTCGCGCCACGGCTGCACGCCGGGCAGGTACTCGTGGGCGTCCCAGAGCAGCGCGATCCGCCGGCCCTTCGCGGCGGCGCGGACCTTCGCGCGGGCCCCGACGCCGAGCATCCGGAAGTCGTTGGCGTGGATCAGGTCCGGCGCCAGCTCGTCGACCACCGGGCCGTACGCCAGCTCGTAGTCCCACAGGCCCGGTTCCAGGCGCCGCCACGCGCCGTCGCCGCGCAGCCTGCGCCAGAACAGCGTGTACGCGCGGTCCCAGGGGCCGTCCAGCTTGCGGCCCTTGCGGGCCCGGGTGAGCTGACGGTTGCGGAACCCGACCCACTTGCGGGTCAGGCCGGACAGCTTCTCCTCGGCGCGCAGCGCGGCCCAGGGCAGCCCGCCCGGCCGGCCCGCGCCGGACTCGCGGGCCGCGACGGTCAGCGCCGCCCGGCGTACCGCCAGGTCCGCGCGCCAGGCCTTGACCGCCTGGGTACGGTGCGCCGCGATGCCGCTGGGCGGATAGGCGAGCGGGTGCCGCAGCCAGGCCCGGCGGAACTCGTGCCGGCGGCGGGCCAGCGGCTCGGGCATCGGCACGAGGCGCACCTCGGCGGCGCCGAGGCGCCAGCTCTGCGGGCTGCCGACCGGCGCCCGGCCGAGCAGCACGACGTCCCAGCCGGCGTCGGCGGCGGAGCGGGCCGCCTTCTGCACCCGGGAGTCCCCGATGACCCCGTTGTCCACCAGCATCACGACCCGTCCCCGGGTGCCCGCCGCTGCGGTCGTGCCGTCAGATCCCATTCCTGCCCGTTTCGTCGTCGCCAGCACCGCGCCCGCGGACCCGAGCGAGTCTACGACAGCGGATCGGGCCCGGACGTCCGCCGCCGCCGGTGCCCCACGACCTGGTGTGACTGTTGCTACCCTCCATCCTGTTCAACGACCGGCGCCCGCTCCGGGTCGTTCGCCGGGTCGCCGGCCGCGCCACGCGGGCCCTCCGGACAATCGCAGCTCAGCGCGAACGGGACCGCACAATGGACGTGGTGACCACCGAGGAACCCAGCCGGCCCGCACCAGCTCCGCGAACCGGGCCGGCCACAGCCGACCGCGCCCGGCCCGGCCCCGTCCGGCGGCTGCGCGACGCCGCCCGGGACGCGGCGCCCGCGCTGGCGTTGTACGCGGTGATCCGGCTGATCGGCGTGGCCGTCGTCTACCTGTGGGCCCGCAACGTCGACGTGTCGCCCGTCGCCCAGCTCACCCGGGCCGACGGCAACTGGTACCTCGGCATCGTCCAGCACGGCTACGACGGGTACGAGAAGACCCAGAGCAACATGGCGTTCTTCCCGCTCTACCCGGGCCTGACCGCGGCCCTGGAGCGGCTCTCCCCGTTCAGCCCGCGCCAGTCGGCGCTGGTCGTGGCGTGGCTGGCCGCGCTGGCCGCCGCCTGGGGCCTGTACGCCATCGGCCGGCACCTGCACGACAGGCGTACCGGCATCCTGCTCGCCGCGCTGTGGGGCGCCGTGCCGCACGCGGTCGTCGAGTCGATGGGTTACAGCGAGAGCCTGTTCACCGCGCTGGCCGCCTGGACGCTGTACGCGCTGCTGCGCCGGCACTGGGTCACCGCCGGGGTGGTGTGCCTGTTCGCCGGCCTGACCCGCCCCACCGCCTCGTCGCTGATCCCGGTGGTGGGGCTGGCCGCGCTGCTGGCGGTCGTCAAGCGGCGCGACGGCTGGCGGCCCTGGGTGGCGCTGCTGCTCGCCCCGGCCGGCTGGCTGGGCTACCTGGCCTGGGTGGGCACCCGGACCGGCCGGCCGGACGGCTGGTTCCACATCCAGTCCGCCGGGTGGGGCACCACGTTCGACTTCGGCGTCTACACCGTCGACCGGGGCCAGCAGGCGCTGGTGCAGGTGGCCGCGTTGCCGCTGCTGGTGGTCACCGTGGTGGCGCTGGCGTCGATCATGTTCTTCGTGTTGAGCGCGATCGACCGGCAGCCGTGGCAACTGCTGCTCTACAGCGGCCTGATGCTCGTCACCACGCTGGGCGCGGCCGGCTACTACCACTCCAAGGCGCGGTTCCTGCTGCCGGCGTTCCCGCTGCTGCTGCCGGCCGCCGTGGGCCTGGCCCGGGCCGGATGGGCCCGGGCCGGCACGGTGCTGGCCACTGTCGTCGCGTTCTCCGCCTACTTCGGCGGCTACCTGCTCCTGATCTGGACGAAGTCGCCGTGACCGGTCAGCGGGTGAACGGCCGGACGTCCCACACCCAGACGTCCTCGACCCGCTCCCCCGGGCCGTACAGCGCGTCCAGCACGGTCTTCAGGTCGTCGTGGCGGCGTGCGCCGCGGTCGGGCAGCACCACGGCGTCGGCCTTCCAATAGCGGACGTCGGCGCGCGCCTGGTCGACGTCGGCCTGGCCGACGGTGGTGTCCCGCTCGCCGAGCGAGACGGCGGTGAGCAGCTTCGCCGTGGGTTGCGGGTCGACGCCCCAGCGGCCGGTGTTGTCGGTGGCGGACACCGGCGCGAGGAAGTAGCCCTCGGGGACGGCGAACCCGGCCACCGCCGCGGAACTCCAGTACAGCGACGTCATGCCGTTCACCGGCACGGGCACCAGCGTGCGGCCGGGCGCCACGTGGTCACGCCAGGTGCCGGCGGTGACGAAGTCCGGCACCGGGGTGCGGCCCTTCGCGTCCAGCGGCATCGGCAGGATCGGCAGCAGCGCGGCGGCCACCGCGACGGCCCCGACGCGGGCGGCCAGCCGCCCGGCCGGTTCGGTCCGGCGGGCGGCGAGCCGGTCACCGGCGACCGCCAGCAGCACACCGAGCGCCACCGTGGTGATCAGCGCGAACCGGGACACCACCACGGAGTCGAACACGGGCAGGTCCTGCACGAGGGCGAACGGCGCGGGGACGTCGGTGCGACGGGTGCCGACGGTCCAGGTGGTGCCGATGGAGAACAGCGCCGACACCAGGCCGACGGCTCCGAGCACCCGGACCGTGGTCTCCCGGCGCAGCCACCAGAGCACCCCGGCCGCGAGCACCACCAGGGACCAGCCGTAGAAGCTGGCCTGTTCGGTGGTGTTCGGCGCCCAGCCGATCGCGCTGGTCGGGCCACCGGCGATCGACTTGGTGGCGAACTCGACGAACGAGCCGAGCTTGAGGGCGTAGATGTCCGGGGTGCCGGGGTGGCCGACCCGGTGCTGCGGGCCGGCGAACTGCATCCACAGCGGGTACGCCGCCGCTGCGGACACGAGCACGCCGGTGATCGCCAGACCGGACAGCAGCGGGCGCAGCCGGCGTACCGCGTCGCGGGGCCGGAAGGCGAGGTAGGCCAGGACCAGCATCAGGCAGCCGAGCGCGGTCAGGAAGAGGATCTCCAGGCTGATGAAGAACTGGGCCACCACCAGCCCGCCCAGGATGAGGCCGTCGCGGATCACCCGCTCGCCGCGGGACAGCGCGACCACCCGCCAGACGATGAACGGCACCAGCCACTGCGCGGTGATGTGCGGGTGGCCGTTGCTGTGCGAGATCAGCGCGGGCGCGAAGGCGCAGAACAGGCCGCCGACGAACGCGGCGGCCCGGGAGTCGACCACGTGCCGGGACAGCACGTGGTACCAGGCGTACCCGGTGCCGGCCAGGTTCAGCGTGATGAACAGCAGATAGGAGAAGGACGCGCCGAAGAGCAGGGTGACCGGGGTGAGCACCAGGCCGGGCAGCTGCATCCCGACGTTCGTCATCAGGTTCACGCCGGCCGGGGCGTTCTGGAGCGTGGTGAAGAACGGGTTCTCCAGGTTGGTGACCGCGTGCGCCGCGTACGCCAGCATCCACTCGTTGAAGCCCTGGTCGTTCGGGCGGCTGCCGAGCAGCCGGCCGTCGTAGTCGCGCCAGCCGCGGGCGGTGACCCAGAACGCTCCGGCGAGGTAGATCAGCGCCACCAGCGCGTCGGCCCGCCGCCACCGGCCGCCGCGCCGCTTTTCGGCCGCGGTGTCCGGCTCCGGCTGCTCTGGCTGCTCCGGCTGCTCCGGGGCCGTGGTCGTCGTCGGGCTCGGGGTGGACGACCCCGGATCGGACGAGTCGTCGGCCGCGGACCCGTCGCCGCCGGTGGGGGCGGGCTCACGGTCGCGGGTGTCGGGCGCAGGCGCGGTCATGGCGTAGGAGTCTACGAAAGCGGAGGCCGCGGTCGAGGACCGGCCGAGACGGCGTGTTCGGCCGGCCGGCGCCGGTGGCGGACCCGGTGATCCGGGGCACGGCGCACCCGCCGGCCGCCGGGCGGCGGCAGGTCCGGCGCGCGGAACGGCGTTATTGTAGTGTCCGCACGCGCTCCGGCGGTCGTTACGCGGCCACCGGCACAGCAGGTACCGCGTCCGGCCGAGCCGTCCAGGCCGCGACACGGCATCTCCCCACCTCCCCAGGATCGGAATCGATGAACAACGGGCGAACTCTCTGGGACTCGTTGAAACTCCCCCGGCCGCGACGGTCCGGGTCCCGGCCGCACATGGTCTACCTCGCGATCGGCTTCCCACCGGCGGCCAAGAGCTGCGCCTACCGCATGCGGGAGACCGCCAACCAGTTCGCCGCCGCGGGCTGGGACGTGACCGCGGTCACCATCGCCGACGAGGCCTGGGAACGGGAGTACGGACTCGACCACACCCTCTCCCAGGGGGTGGACCCCAGCGTGCGCGTGGTGAAGCTGCCGCTGTTCCGGGACGACCTCGAGACCGACATCCGCACGTTCACCGAGCAGCGCGCCCTGGCGCACAAGGACTACCTGGCCGACCTGCGCAAGCAGAACCTCAAGGTCTTCCCCGAGCCGGTCTTCGGCGGCTGGCGTCCGGCGCTGGAGAAGGCCCTGCTCCGGATCCACCGGGAGCGGCCCGTCGACCTGCTGGTGACCACCTGCGCGCCGTACGTCAACCTGTCCGCGACCTGGAAGCTGTGGGAGACGCACCGGGTGCCGTACGTGGTGGACTTCCGCGACGGCTGGTCGGTCGACGTGATCAACAACGGTGAGGCGTTCACCCGGGAGTCGGTCTCCGGGCAGTGGGAGATCAAGCTGCTCAGCAACGCCGTCGCCATCTGGAACGTCAACGAGCCGATCTCCCGCTGGTACCGCGAGCGCTACCCCGAGCTGGCGCACAAGATGCGGATCGTGCGCAACGGCTACGACGCGGCGAGCATCCCGGCCCAGGTCCGCCCCGCCCCGCCGGACCGGCCGCTGACCTTCGGCTACCTCGGCGCGCTGAACCTCCCCGTACCGCTGCTGAGCGCCGTGCTCGAGGGCTGGCGCACGGCACGCGCCCAGGACCCGGCGCTGGCCGACGCCCGCTTCGAGGTGCGGGGCCACATCGGCGCCGCCTGGGCGCGCGGCGACAACGCGCACGCGGAGCTGCTCAAGGCCGCCGCCGTCGACGGCGTGCTGGTCGGCGGCTCGGTGCCCAAGGCCGAGGTGGTCGACCTCTACTCCCGCTGGGACGCGGTGGTGCTGATGGTGACCGGCGGCCGGTACATGACCTCCGGCAAGGTCTACGAGTACATGGCGACCGGCCTGCCGGTGGTCTCCGCCCACGAGGCCGACCACGACGCCTCCACTGTGCTGTCCACCTATCCGCTCTGGACCGGCGCGGTCGGGCTGGACCCGGCCGAGCTGGCCGGCGCCTTCCGGCGGGCCGCCGCGATGGCCCGTACCGCCGACGCGCCCGAGCGGGAGAAGGCCCGCGCCGAGGCGCGGCAGTACGCCCGCGAGGAGCAGCTCATCCCCGCCGTCCGGGAGGTGACCGAGCTGGTGCTGGGCGCCGGCGGTCCGGCCGGCACCCCACAGCCCTCCCCCGCCGGCGCTCGCGTCCTGGCCCGAGAAGGTAGGTCATGATCGAGGTCCTGATGGTTATGGGCACCGTCCCCGGGCGGGTGGCGGTCCTGACCGACGCGCTCCAGCAGTTCCGCGACAGGGGCGTCACCGTGCGGGTGGCCACCACCTTCGACCCGGTGGAGAAGATCCCGGCGGCGACCGAGCTGGCCGAGGTGCACCTGCTGCCCACCGCCACCGAGCTGGGCCCCCGCTTCGGCCGGGCGGTGAAGCGGGCGGCTCCGGCCCGGCGTCCGTGGCTGCGCGCCCAGCGCGACCCGTGGGTACGCCGGCACGCCAAGCGGGCCGACGTCCTGGTCGCGCTCGACGCGCAGGCCCTGCACACCGTCTGGCAGCTCGCGCAGCGCTACCGGCGGGCCGACGCCGTCTACGGCATCGCCCCGGCGCTGCGGGCGGTGGAGAAGCGGTCCGCCGACCCGGCGCGCTACCGCCGTCCCCGGCTGAACACCGTCGGCCCGGCCCCGACCGTGCTGGCGAGCGCCACCCGCAACCAGACGGTCGACCTGGCGAAGCGGGTGTTCGAGATGAGCACCGGCAAGCGGGCCATGAAGCTCGGTCCGGTGCGCTGGTTCTGGCAGGGCGCCGTCACGGCGCCCGGCCTGCCGGAGCGGCACCGCGGCAAGATCGCCCGGCGGGTCACCGGCAACATGCTCAAGACCGGGCACGGCGCCAGCGCGAAGCGGCTGGCGCTGGCGGCGCAGGGCCGGCTGAAGAGCCCGGCGACCAAGGGGCAGCTCCTCGGCCCGATCGTGGACGCGGAGCTGAGCCAGGGCAAGGTGCCCGAGCACCTGATGACAGTGGTGCGGGGGCAGCTCAAGCTGGCCGACGGTTACCTGAAGAAGCGCAACCCGGGCAAGGCCGCCCCGCACGTGCTGCGCGCGTTCAACCTGATGTTCCACCGGATCGTGCAGTTCGACGGCACCACCTCGCCGCTGGCCGAGGACCCGGAGAAGTTCCTCGCGCCGCTGCACAACAGCGAGGCCGGCCGCGCGATGGCGACACCGCGCGGGCGGCAGAGCCCGGCGGCGTTCCCGCCCGCCGGCCGGCCGCACCGGATGCTCTTCTTCACCGGGCTGAACGACAACTTCCTCGGGCCGATCCTGGAGCGCTACGAGGCGATGCCCGGGGTGGAGGTCCGCCGGCTGAACCTGATGGAGGAGTCGATCCTCCCGGTGCTCAGCAACGGCCGCACGAACGTGACGCTCCACATGCTCGCCGGCGCCTCCAAGCGGGCCGGGGAGGTCCAGGAGGCGTGGGGCCCCCACCTGGAGTGGGCGGACACGGTCTTCGTGGACTGGTGCAACCTCGGGGCCGCGATGCTGACGATGATCGACCCGGGCACCACCCGGGTGATCGTCCGCCTGCACAGCTTCGAGGCGTTCAGCTGGTGGCCGCACCTGACCGACTGGTCGCGTGTGGACGACGTGGTCTTCGTCTCCGAGCACCTGCGCGACCTGGCGCTGGCCGCGGTGCCGCGGCTGCGCGCGCCGCAGGGGCCCCGGACCCACATGATCAGCAACGCGATGGACCTGCACCGGTACGTGGCGCCGAAGGTCTCCGCCGACAGCCGGTTCACGCTCGGGCTGGTCGGGTTGAGTTCGCTGGCGAAGGACCCGCGCTGGGCGCTGGCGGTGCTGCGGGAGCTGCGCCGGCACGACGAGCGGTACCGCCTCAAGCTGGTCGGCGACGACCTCAACCCGGAGCTCAGCCCGGCGATCGCGGCCTACGTCCGGGAACTCGACGCCGAACTGGCCGAACTGGAGCCGTCCGGCGCGGTGGTGCGGACCGGCCGTACCGAGGACGTGCCCGGTGCGCTCACCGACGTCGGGGTCATCCTCAGCACCTCGCTGCGGGAGAGCTTCCACTGTGCGCTCGTCGAGGGCGCGGCCAGCGGCGCGGTGCCGGTCGTGCGCGACTGGCCGTTCTTCGCCGGCCGCCCGCACAGCGCCCGGAGCCTGTTCCCGAGCGACTGGGTGGTGGGTACGCCGCAGGAGGCCGCCGAGCGGATCCTGGCCGTCACCGCCACCGAGGAGGTCTGGCGTGAGGCGGGCCGGGCCGCGGCGTCGCACGTGCTGAGCACCTGGGACTGGTCGGTGACGCAGAAGGACTTCGACCGGCTGCTGCTGGAACCGCCGGCCACGTCTGCCTGAGGGCCGTACACGCGATCGGCCGGCTCCCCTTCGCGGGGAGCCGGCCGAACCGTTCTGTGCCGGGGGGTCAGCGCGAGGTGGCCGCGTACTCCCGCTCGTCGCCGGGGCGCCGGGACGCCGGCGGACGCGCCCCGCTCGCGGCGGGCGTGCCCAGCAGCGAGGCGTACACCTCGTCGAGGATCCGGGCCTGGGCCTCCCAGGTCCAGCCCTCCAGCAGGCCGGGCTTGTCGTAGGCGGCCCGGTAGCGCTCCGGGTCGGCGAGCACCGCCCGGACGGCCCGGACGTAGTCGGCCAGGTCCTCGGCGGTGAACACCTCGCCCTGCCCGGTGGCCCGCGCGGTCTGCGCCATGGTCTTCACGTCGCTGACCACGATGGGCAGCCGGGCGTGCGAGTACTCCAGGAACTTCGTGATCAGCGCCAGCTCGTGGTTGGGCTTGTGGTGGATCGGGATGACCCCGGCGTCCGCGCCGGACAGGAACGGCACCACCTGCCAGTGCGCGACGTACGGCAGCAGGTGCACGCGGTCCGCGACGCCGAGTTCGGCGGCGCGATCCCGCAGCGCCTCGGAGAACTGGTTGTCGCCGTTGGGGTTCATGGTCACGAACGCGACGTGCACGCCGGGCAGCTCCGGCAGCGCCTCCACCATGATCTGGCAGCCCCGGCTCGGGTTCACCGCGCCGGAGTAGACGAGCACCGGCGTACCGTCGTCCACGCCGCACAGCGCACGCAGGTCCGGCACGTCGCCGTCGGCCTCGGCCGGCGGCGCCATCGGCGCGTTGAGCACCACGGCCGGCCGGTCGGGCAGGCCGTGGGTCTCCTGGAGCAGGTCGGCGAGCGTGTCGGAGACGGTCACCACCGCGTCCGGGTAGGCGGCGTACTCGGCCGTGTAGGCGATCTGGGCGGGCAGCCAGCGCGGGTTGTCGGCCCGGCCGGTGATGCCGCCGACGAACTCGTGGGCGTCCCAGACCAGCTTGGTCCGCCGGCCAGCGGCCCGGGCCCGCAGCGTCGCCCGCGCGCCGATGCCGAGCATCCGGAAGTCGTTGGCGTGGATGATGTCCGGCTTGAGCTCGTCGAGCGTCTTGCGGAAGGCCAGTTCGAAGTCCCACAGGCCCGGGTCCAGCCGGCGCCAGGCGCGGTCGCCCAGCACTCCCTTCCAGAACCGCACGGGTAGGCGGCTGAACAGCGCCTCCGGGTCGGTCTGCGCCTTGCGCAGCCGGCGGGTCTCGGCGCTGCGGAAGCGCACCCAGCGGGCGAGCGCGGTGGCGGCGGCGCGGGACGGCAGCTGGGCGGCCCGTCCCACGGCGGCCGGAAGCCCGCCGCCCAGCGCCTGGGCGCGGACGCGGCGCTCGTACAGATCGGCCTGCCACGCCTTGATCTCCTGGACCCGGTAGGCGGCCTTGGTGGTCGACGCGTACGCCAGCGGCCGGCGCAGCGACCGGCTGTACTCCCGGGGCAGCCGGTGCAGCGGCTTGGGCACCCGCAGCAGCCGCACCTCGGCGCCGCCGATGCGCCAGGTGTCGACGTCGGAGCGGGCGTTGCGGATGCCGAGGAGGAAGACCTCCCAGCCGGCGTCGGCGGCCGAGCGTGCTGCCTTCTGCACCCGGGAGTCGCCGTGGACGCCGTTGTCGACCAGCATCACCACCCGGCCCCGGGTCGGTCGGGCATCGCTGTTAGCGCCAGCTTGCATCGGGTGCTTCTCCTCGTTGACGGTGCGGGCGTGGGTGGTGGGTGGTGGGTGGGCTGGTCACCGGAGGAAGGCGTCGAAGACCTCGGCGGTGCGTCGCCCGTCGTGGTGGTCACGGACGTAACGGGTGCCCTCCGCGGCCAGGGCGACCGCGGCGGGCCGGTCGTCGAGCAGCGACTCGATGGCCTTGACGAGCGTGCCGGGGGTGGCGTTGGCGATCGGCGGCCGGACCCCGGCGGCCCGGTGCGGCCCTTCGCTCAGGTATGCCACCACGACCCGCCCGGCGGCCATCCCCTCGCAGGAGAACGTGCCGTAGCTGCCCATCACGAGCTGGTCGACCACGATGTCGCACTCCTGCACCTGGCGCCGCATCTCGTGGTGCGGCAGCCCTTCCACCAGGCGCAGTTCGATGATCCGTCGATCGTGCAGCTCCTGCAACCGGGGCAGGAGCCGGTCGGTGCCCTTGGTCCACCGCTTCGACGGCGCGTGCAGCACCACCGGCCGGGCGCGTTCCAGCACCGGGCGGTCGCAGGCCCAGGCGTCCACGTCGACGATCAGCGGCGCCCAGGTGGCGGACGGCACGTCGTCCAGCAGGTCGGGGGTGGTCACGAAGAACGGCAGGCCGCTCTCCTCGGCGGTGCGCCGGTTCCGCTCGGCCACGGTGGTGAGCTGCCCGATCAGGTCCTCCGGGGCGTCCCGGAACGCGGACTCGGCGTGCCGCTCCAGGTGCGCGCCCGGATGGCGGATCTCGCTGCCGTGCGCCAGCAGCGCGACCTTGAGCCGGGCCCGGCGCAGCGCGGGCAGGTCCGCGGCGATGTCGTCGCCGTTGGCCCGGCCGAGCACCGGGCGGAACGCGTCCACGATCAGGTGGGTGTACCAGCCGAGCACCCGCTCGGCCCGGGCGATCTGCACGTCGAGCCGGTGCTCGCCGGGGTAGTTCAGGTAGCGGTCGGCCGGGTAGCGGTAGGTGGCCGGTGGCTTGGCCATCACCAGCTCCACGCCGACGTCGGCGCGGGCGGTGGTGATCGCCACCGCCAGGGCGGAGAGCTGCCCGGCGTAGTTCGCCGTGCCCAGCCCCAGCCGGATCGGCCCGGCGCCGAGCGGACGCCACGGGCCGGGCGTGCCGGCCTCGACCGGCGCGACCGGCGGCTCCTGCGCCGGCGGCGCCTCGTCGCCGCCGCGCTGCCGGGCCCGTTCCACCGCCTTGGTGAACGACGGCAGCGAGCCGGGCGCGAAGAGGTCGCCACCGCCGTGCCGGGCCAGGTGCTCGCGCACCACCCGGCTGTCGGCGGCGACCACCCGCAGCCCGGCGGCGAGGAAGGTGTCCAGCAGGTCGAGACCGGCGTCCGGGTCGAACCCGAACACCGCCACGTCCGCCGGGGCGAGGAACGCGGCCGTCACGGTACGCGGGCGCGGCACCAGGTGGACCCGCCGGCGCGCCTTGCCGGCGTGGCGGACCAGGTCCTGGGCCGACGCCCGCTCCGCCTCGCCGCAGACCAGCGCCAGGTGGAACTCGGGCAGCCGGACGAGCGCGCGCAGCACGCCGTCCAGCGCCCGGTCGCCGGTGATCCCGCCGGCGTGCACCAGCAGCGGCGTGCCGGCGGGGAGTTCACACAGTTCGCGTACCGAAGGGGTCTGCCAGGGCCGGGTGCCGGCGGCGGCCCGGCGGAGCGCGATGCGCCACCGCCGGGGAATCCGCCGCCGTACCGCGGAGACCGTCCGCCGCACCGGCGCCGGGCTCATCGCAGTGCCGGCTCCGCGTCGCTGCCGTCGGCCGCCACGGACACGACCTTGCCGTCGGCGGACGACTCCAGCAGGGCGGCCGCGACCTGCACGGTACGCAGACCCTGCCGCAGCGTGACGATGTCGCTCTGCTTGCCCTCCACCGCGTCCCGGAAGCGCTCGTGCTCGACCAGCAGCGGCTCCCGCTTCGGGATGGCGTAGCGGACCATGTCGCCCTCGGCCACGCCGCGGAACGCGCGCAGCGCCTCCCACTCGGTGTCGATGGCGGCGTTGGCGTAGAACGTCAGGTCGGCGGTGAGCGTGTCGGCCACGAAGCAGCCCTTGTCACCGGTGACCACAGTCGACCGCTCCTTGAGCGGGCTGAGCCAGTTCACCAGGTGGTTGACCATCGTGCCGTCGGCGAGCTGGCCGACCACGGCGACCATGTCCTCGTGCAGCCGGCCGCTGCGCGAGACCGTGCGGGCGGCGACCGAGCTGTACTGCTGGCCGGTCACCCAGGCGGTCAGGTCGATGTCGTGGGTGGCCAGGTCCATCACCACGCCGACGTCGGCGATCCGGTGCGGGAACGGGCCCTGGCGCCGGGTCACGACCTGGAACACCTCGCCCAGCTCGCCCGCCTCCAGCCGGGTACGCAGGCTCTGCAACGCCGGGTTGTAGCGCTCGATGTGACCGACGCCGGCGACCAGGCCGGCGTTCTCGAACGCCTCGACCAGACGGGTGGCCGCGTCGACGGACTGGGCCAGCGGCTTCTCGATGAGCGCGCAGACGCCGTTGGCGGCCAGCTCCATGCCGATCGGCTCGTGCAGCGCCGTGGGGCAGGCCACCACCGCGTAGTCGACGCCGAGGGCGAGCAGGTCGCTCAGCTCGGGTACGACGGGCGCGCGCAGCGTGCCGGTCACGTCGCCGGCCGGGTCGACCACGCCGACCAGCTCGACGCCGTCCAGGTTGGACAGCACCCGGGCGTGGTTGCGCCCCATCGCGCCGAGGCCGATCAGGCCGGCCCGCAGCTTCCGTCCGCCGTCACTCATCGGGCACCGCCGGCCAGGTTCGCGCCCTCGGCGATCCGCTCCAGCTCGGCCTGGCTCAGCGACGGGTGCACCGGCAGCGAGACCACCTCGGCGGCGGCCCGCTCGGTCTCCGGCAGGTCCCACGCGCCCGGCTTGCCGTCGACGAGGTACGGCTTGAGCCGGTGGATCGGGGTCGGGTAGTAGACCGCGTTGCCGATGCCCAGCTCGGTGAGGCGGGCCTGGGCGGCGTCGCGGTCGCCCCGCACCCGCACGGTGTACTGGTGGTAGACGTGCTTGGCGCCGTCGGCGACCGGCGGGGTGACCATGCCGGTGATCGCCGAGTCGAGGAACTTGGCGTTGGCGCGGCGCTGCTCGGTCCACTCGGCGAGCTGGGTGAGCTGCACCCGGCCGATGGCGGCGGCCACGTCGGTCATCCGCATGTTGGCGCCGACGATCTCGTTGGCGTACCGCTGCTCCATGCCCTGGTTGCGCAGCAGCCGCAGGGTGCGGGCGAGGTCCGCGTCGGCGGTGCTGATCATGCCGCCCTCGAGGGAGTGCATGTTCTTCGTGGGGTAGAAGCTGAAGCACCCGGCGGTGCCGAACGCGCCGACCGGGGTGCCGTTCAGTTCGGCGCCGTGCGCCTGCGCGGCGTCCTCGACCACGGCGAGGCCGTGCTGCTGCGCGATCTCCATGATCCGGTCCATCGCGGCCGGGTGGCCGTAGAGGTGCACCGGCATGATCGCGACGGTCTTCGGCGTGATCGCGGCGGCGACCGCCTCCGGGTCGACGCAGAAGCTGCCCGGCTCGATGTCCACGAAGACCGGCTCGGCGCCGACCAGCCGGACCGCGTTGCCGCTGGCGGCGAAGGAGAACGACGGGACGATGACCTCGTCGCCCGGGCCGAAGCCGAGCGCCATCAGCGTCAGCTGGAGCGCGGAGGTGCCGGAGTTGACGGCGACGCAGTGCCGGCCGCCGACGAGGTCACCGAACTCCTCCTCGAACGCGGCGACCTCGGGGCCCTGCACGACCCGGCCGCTCCGCAGCACCCGGACGGCCGCCTCGATCTCGGCCTCGCCGATGATCGGCCGTGCGGGGGGAATGAACTCTGGATGCGGCCCGACCATGGGGCTTCCTCCTGTCGACGCGTGGTTCATGAGAGACATTTCGGGGGATGGTACCGGTCTGTCGGGAGAACCAGCGGGTTGCACTGATTGTCCGACCGGGTGTGACCTTTTGTTCATGATCGACGATGGCCCTCCGGGGGCGGCCCGGGGTTCAGACTTCCACCTCGTCGCGTACAGGCCCCACGCATGCTACCCGCAGCGCGGCGACGATCGCGGCCGCCATCCGGGGCACCTCGGTGGGCTCCAGCGGCGCCCGGGAGATCGCCATCCGCCAGTAGACCGGGCCGACGATGAGATCGACGGCGGCGCGCCGGTCGGTGTCCGGGGACAGCTCACCGCGCTCGACCGCCCGGCCGATCAGGATCCGCCCGATGGCCTGCTGGTAGTCGTCCAGGGCGGCCTGCAACTTCTCCGCGATCTGCGGGTTGCGGGCCGCCTCGGCCAGCAGGTCCGGGATGATCTGCGCGGCCAGCCGGTGACGCAACGCGCGCGCCATCACGTGCAGCAGGATCTCCAGGTCGCCGAGGAGGCTGCCGGTGTCCAGCAGCGGGATGTTCCGCCCGGCCACCGCCGAGACCATGTCCAGCACCAGGTCGAGCTTGGAACGCCAGCGGCGGTAGATGGCGGTCTTGCTCACACCGGCCCGGCGGGCCACCGCCTCGATGGAGAGGCGACCGTAGCCGACCTCGGCCAATTCCTGCATCACGGCGGCGCGGATGGCACTGGTGATCTCCCCGCGCAGCACCGCCGCGCCGGCCGGGGCACGCCTCTTCTCGGTCGTCACGTGGAACAATGTAGCGCAACGACGGTACGGTTGCGTCCCGACGTTCGGTGGACTACCTTCCATGCAGCAGCGAGGCGGCTCCTCCCCGCCCGGCCACGCTGGATCTCTTTCACCGCACTGCTCCCCATCAGCACGAAAGATCGGAGCGCCTGAACATGGCCAACACCGCGGTGGCCGACCCCGAATCCGGACTGACCCGGGCCCAGCTGGCCCAGCGGTACGGGCTACGGGTGGCCGGGGAACGACCCGCCCTGGGTGAGTACGCACGCAGGTTGTGGGCGTACCGGCACTTCATGACCGCGTACTCGCGGGCGAAGGTCGCCTCCTCGCTGAGCAACACCCAGCTCGGCCAGCTCTGGCAGGTGCTGACACCGCTCACCAACGCGGCGGTCTACTTCCTGATCTTCGGCCTGATCCTGGCCCAGAGCCGGAACGTGCCGAACTTCATCGCGTACCTGTGCACCGGTGTGTTCATCTTCATCTTCACCCAGACGGCGGCGACGAACGGCGTCAGCGCGATCACCGGCAACCTGGGCCTGATCCGGGCGCTCCAGTTCCCCCGGGCCGCGCTGCCGATCACCGTCACGCTGGTGCAGCTCCAGCAGCTGCTCATGTCGATGGTCGTCCTGGGCGCGATCGTGCTGTTCACCGGCGAGCCGATCACCTTCCGCTGGCTGCTGCTGCCCCTGATGCTGCTGCTCCAGACGATCTTCAACGTCGGGCTGAGCATGGTGATGGCCCGCCTCGGCTCCAAGGTCACCGACCTCAAGCAGATCATGCCGTTCGTGATGCGCACCTGGCTGTACGCCTCCGGCGTGCTCTACCCGGTGGCGCTCATCCGCGAGCACCTGCCGAACTGGGCGGCGAACATCCTGGAGTGGAACCCGCCGCTGGTCTTCATCGAGCTGGCCCGCTACGCGCTGCTCGACTCGCACCAGGCGAACCTGATCAGCTCCCCGCTGAAGCTGTGGGCACTCGGCCTGTTCTGGGCGGTCGTGATGGGCGTCGGCGGATTCGTCTACTTCTGGCGCGGAGAGAAGGAGTACGGCCGTGGCTGAGCAGACCCTGCCGCTGAACGCCGGCCCGGTGACCGACTCGGGTCGCGTCCCCACAGTGGTGGTGGACGACGTGCACGTGATCTACCGGATCCACAAGGGCGCGAGCGGCGGCACCACACCGGTCTCCGCGCTCAAGCGGATCGTCTCCCGCACCAAGGCGCCGAACATCCGCGAGGTGCACGCGGTCAAGGGCGTGAGCTTCACCGCGTACGAGGGTGAGGCGATCGGCCTGATCGGCAGCAACGGCTCCGGCAAGTCCACGCTGCTGCGCGCCATCGCCGGGCTGCTCCCGCCGGCCCGCGGCGCCGTCTACACCCAGGGCCAGCCGTCGCTGCTCGGCGTGAACGCCGCGCTGCTCAACGACCTGTCCGGCGAGCGCAACGTGGTGCTCGGCTGCCTCGCCATGGGCATGCACCCGGACGAGGTCAAGAAGATCGCCCCGGAGATCATCGAGTTCTCCGGGATCAACGAGCGCGGCGACTTCGCCTCGCTGCCGATGCGCACCTATTCCTCCGGCATGGGCGCGCGGCTGCGCTTCGCGATCTCCTCGGCGAAGAAGCACGACGTGCTGCTCATCGACGAGGCGCTGGCCACCGGCGACCGCAAGTTCCGGGTCCGCAGCGAGCAGCGGGTCCGCGAACTGCGCGACAGTGCCGGCACGGTCTTCCTGGTCAGCCACTCGATCGGCTCGATCCGGGACACCTGCGAGCGGACCATCTGGCTGGAGAGCGGCGTCCTGAAGATGGACGGCCCCACCAAGGAGGTCTGCGACGCGTACGAGAACCAGAAGTAGCGCCCCGGAGCGCACCGCACCGGGTTCCGCCCGGAGCGGTGCGCTCCCGCGTACGCGTTAAGGTTTTCGGACCCATCCCCTTTCACCCAGAGTGAGGTACGGCAATGACGCAGGACCACACCACCGCACCGGACGCCGCGCCGGCGAGCCCGGCACCCTGGCGCCCCGCGCGTACGGTGGCCGTGATCCTCGCCGGGGGGACCGGCACGCGCCTCGGGCTGGGCATCCCGAAGCAGCTCCTCAAGATCGCCGGTAAGCCGATCATCGAGCACACCCTCGCCGTCTTCGAGGCCGCGCCGGAGATCGACGAGATCATCGTGCTGATGGCCACCGGTCACGTCGACGACGCGCGACGCATCGTCGCCGGCGCCGGCTTCCGCAAGGTCACCAAGGTGATCGAGGGCGGCGAGACCCGCAACGACACCACCCGGATCGCGCTCGACGCGGTCGGCGAGGGCGACGTCAACATCCTCTTCCACGACGCGGTCCGCCCGCTGGTCAGCGCCCGGATCGTGCGCGAGTGCGTGAACGCGCTCTGGACCTACTCGGCCGTGGACGTGGCCATCCCGTCCGCCGACACGATCATCCAGGTGGACGCGGACGACTGCATCACCGACATCCCGGTCCGCTCCCGGCTGCGCCGCGGCCAGACCCCGCAGGCGTTCCGGTCCGGCACCATCCGCGAGGCGTACCGCCGGGCCGAGGGCGACCCCGACTTCGCCGCCACCGACGACTGCGGCGTGGTGCTGCGCTACCTGCCCGGCACGCCGATCAAGGTGATCGACGGCTCGGACGAGAACATCAAGGTCACCCACCCGGTCGACGTGCACCTGGCCGACAAGCTGTTCCAGCTCGCCGCCGCCCAGGCGCCCCGCCTCACCGACCACCGCAGCTACGCCGAGGAGCTGACCGGCCGGACCATCGTGGTCTTCGGCGGCAGCTACGGCATCGGCCACGACCTGGCCGAGCTGGCCCGTGGCTACGGCGCCCAGGTCTTCCCGTTCAGCCGCTCCACCACCGGCACGCACGTCGAACGCGCCGAGGACGTGGCCGCCGCGCTGAAGACCGCGTTCGAGGCGACCGGCCGGATCGACCACGTGGTGGTCACCGCCGGCATCCTGGAGAAGGGCGCGCTGGCCGAGATGGACTCGGAGACGATGGACCGTCTCCTGCACGTCAACTTCGTCGGCCCGGTCACCATCGCGCGCCAGTCGCTGCCGTACCTCCAGCAGACCAAGGGCCAGCTGCTGCTCTACACGTCCAGCTCGTACACCCGGGGCCGGGCCCGCTACGCGCTCTACTCGGCCACCAAGGCCGCGCTGGTCAACCTGACCCAGGCGCTCGCCGACGAGTGGGCCGAGTTCGGCGTACGCGTCAACTGCGTCAACCCGGAACGCACCGCCACCCCGATGCGGACGCGGGCGTTCGGCGAGGAGCCGGAGCACACGCTGCTCTCCTCCGAGGCGGTCGCGCAGGCGTCCCTGGACGTGCTGATCTCCGACCTGACCGGCCAGGTGGTCGACGTGCGCCGGTCCCCCGGCGAGCAGGTCGCCGCCGTGCCGGCCCAGCCGGGCCCGCACCGGTCCGAGCTGTCCGCCGACGCCTGAACCCGACGGGACGTACCAGATGCGTGGTGACCTGGTCCGCAAGCTGCTCGCCCGGGTGCTGACCACCGGGCTGGCGGTGCTGGCCTTCCTCGTCGTGGCGCTCACCGGGGCGACCGGCTGGGGCCTGGCCCTGGCCGTCGCGGCGCTCGCCGCGACCGCCTGGGAGCGCCGGGTCCGGCCGTCCGCCGACGGCCTCGCCGAGACGGTGCTCGTCGCCGCCGGCATCCTCGTCGGCTACGCGCGGCGGCTCGACGACGGCTTCGACCCGGCGCTGGCCGCCACCGCGCTGGTCCTGCTCGGGCTGGTGCTGCTGGTCGGGCCGCTGCGGCAGGCCGGCGCGCTGGAGATCCGGGCGGCGAACCTCCCGGTCCGCACGTGGACACCGGTCGTCGCCGCCCGGCTCGGCGACGCGCTGCTGGTGCTGCTCGCCGTGGTGGCGCTCGCAGCCGCCCTGGCGCTGCCCGCCTGGACGGCGCTCGTCGCCGCGCTGCTGGTCGGCGCCGGCTGCGGGGCGGTCGCGCTGGACCTGGCCCGGCGCCGGTTCCGCCCGCCCGCCGGAGGTGGCCCGGTCGGCCGCGCGCTGCGCCGCCACCAGCCCGAGTTCGTGCTGCACTTCTCCGCGCCACCCGGCTCCGAGTACCAGGTCACCATGTGGCTGCCGTACCTGGAGCGGATCGGCCGCCCGTTCGTGGTGGTGCTGCGCGAACCGGAGCTCCTGCCCGCGGTGGCCGCCGCCACCCGCGCCCCGGTCGTCCTCTGCCCCACGCTGAAGGCGCTCGACGAGGCGCTGGTGCCGAGCCTGCGGGTGGCGTTCTACGTCAACCACGGCGCGAAGAACGCCCACGTGATCCGGTTCAACCAGCTCACCCACGTGCAGCTGCACCACGGCGACAGCGACAAGGCCCCCAGCGCCAACCCGGTCTCGGCCATCTTCGACAAGATCTTCGTGGCCGGGCAGGCCGCGATCGACAGGTACGCCCGCGCCGGCGTGGAGATCCCCGCCGACAAGTTCGTCGTGGTCGGCCGCCCCCAGGTCGAGGCCATCGAGGTACGCCGGGAGCCGGTCACCCCGTCGGCGCACCCCACCGTCCTCTACACCCCGACCTGGACCGGGCACCACGCCGACGCCAACTACTGCTCGCTGCCGGTGGCCGAGACGCTGATCCGCCGGCTGATCGACAGGGGCGCCGCGGTGATCCTGCGCGCCCACCCCTACACCGACAAGAACCCGGCCTCGGCCCGCCAGCTCGCCCGGCTCACCGAGCTGCTCGCCGCCGACCGGGCGAAGACCGGCCGGCCGCACCTGTTCGGCGCCGCCGCGAGCCGCGAGCTGACGCTCACCGAGTGCGTCAACCGCGCCGACGCGCTGGTCTCCGACGTCTCCGGGGTGATCTCCGACTGGCTCTACTCCGGCAAGCCGTACGCGGTCACCGACACCGGCGCCGACGGCGAGCACTTCGTCGAGCGGTTCCCGCTGGCGGCGTCCGGCTACGTGCTGCGGCGTGACATGTCCAACGTGGACGAGGTGCTCACCGACCTGCTCGACGCCGACCCGAAGGCGGCGCAGCGCTGGGCGGCCCGGACCCGCTACCTGGGCGACTTCCCCGCCGACGGGTACGCCGAGGCGTTCCTCACCGCCGCCCGCCGCGAACTGGAACCCGACTGGGCGGTCCCGGCGCCGCGCACCGGGGTGTAGGCCCGCTCAGAGGTACGGGTCGAGCAGGGCGAGCACCGCCTCCGGGTCCTCGACGTGCGCGTTGTGGCCCAGCCCGGGCAGCGTCGCCACGGGCGCGCCCAGCTCCTTGAGCTGCGCGTCGGTCACCATCGGGTCCAGCTCGCCACGGGCCAGCAGCACCGGCACACCGGTGGCGGCCAGCAGGGCCGGCAGCCGGGGTTCCCCGACGGCGAACGCGGCCGGGTCCATCGCGAGCCGCCAGCGACCGTCCACCCGGCGCAGCCCCGCCTCCACCACCGGATGGTCCGGTGCGAACAGCCCGGCGAGCCCGGAGACCCGCAGGTAGCGGCGGGCCGCCTCGTCACGGGTGGCGAACCAGGTGACCGGCCGGGCGGCCAGCTCCGCCGACTTGGCCAGTTCGGCCGGGGACCAGACCGCCTTGATGCCGAGCCCGACCACCGCGTCGACCGGAAGCCCTCGCTGCCGGGCCGCGAGCGCCAGCGCCACCACCCCGCCGAGCGAGTGCCCGAGCAGCACCAGCCGGTCGGTGGAGCCGAGCCGGACCGGGCCCAGCCCGTCGACGACGCGCTGGGCCAGGGCCTCGAACGAGTAGCCGTGCAGCGGCGGCGACCAGCCGTGTCCCGCCAGGTCGGGGGCGAGCCAGCGGCCGGGCCAGCGGCGCTCCAGCAGCGGCGCCCAGGGCAGCCACACCTCGCCGGTGGCACCCATGCCGTGCAGGAGAATCAGGTGCCGCTTCCCCGTCGCATCGCCCATTGGCGCAGTCTGCCACCGCCCGCCCCGCACACGCGAGACCGAACCCCGGCCAGCCTCGTCGCCCGCCATCCCGTCGATCTTGCGGTTTCGGCCCACGGGACGCCCGGCTTGCCCGTTGTGACGGGGCCGCAAC
>NZ_RCVK01000175.1:0-34758 GCF_003667485.1 Micromonospora sp. BL1 | reverse complement strand
GCCGGCCAGGGCCCTGACCAGGGCCGCCCGCCGGTACGCCTCGGCGCCGCTGCTGTTCCCCGGCATGGGGCACGACCTGATGCTCGACGCCCGCTGGCGCGAGCCGATCGACGCGATCCTGGACTGGCTGGACAAGGACCCGGCGCCCGCCGCCGGGTGAGCGCCGGGGGCGCCGGTCAGCGGGGGGCGGGGCGGCGGCCGACCAGCGTTCCGCTCTCCTCCAGCGCGCTGAGGTAGGACGCCGCCCAGGCGTGGATGTCGTTGTGGGCCAGGTGCTCGCGCATCGCGCGCATCCGGCCCGCGACATCCTCCGGGCCGGCGCGCAGCGCGGCCAGCAACCCCTGCTTGAGGCCATCGAGGTCGTGCGGGTTGACCAGGTACGCCTGCTCCAGTTCGGAGGCGGCGCCGGCGAACTCGCTCAGCAGCAGCGCGCCGGTGCCGTCGACCCGGGCCGCCACGTACTCCTTCGCGACCAGGTTCATGCCGTCGCGCAGCGGCGTCACCGCCATCACGTCCGCGACCCGGTAGAGCGCCACCAGTTCGGCGCGGTCGAACGGCTGGGTGAGGTAGTGGATCGCCGGCTCGCCGACCCGGCCGAACTCGCCGTTGATCCGGCCGACCTGGTGCTCCACCCGGTCGCGCAGGATCTGGTACTGCGCCACCCGGTCACGGCTGGGCACCGCCACCTGGACCAGCACCGTGTCGCGGACCTTGATGTCGCCGTTGGCGAGCAGCTCCCGGTACGCCTTGAGGCGCTGCTCGATGCCCTTGGTGTAGTCCATCCGGTCGACGCTGAGGATCACCTGCTCGGGGCGGCCGAGATCCTGCCGCAGCCGGCGCGCCCGGTCGGCGACCTCGGGACGGGCGGCGAGCGCGGACATCTCGGCGGTGTCGATGGCGACCGGGAAGGCACCGATGCGCACCACCCGGCCGTCCACGCCGATGCGCCGGTCGGTGGCGGGCAGGCCGAGCACCTTGGTGGCGAGCTGGGCGAAGTTGTGCGCGGCCTGGGCCCGCTGGAAGCCGACCAGGTCGGCGCCGAGCATGCCGCGCAGCAGCTCGGCCCGGCGGGGCAGCTGCATGAACAGTTCCGGCGGCGGGAACGGCACGTGCAGGAAGAACCCGATCCGCAGGTCCGGGCGCAGCTCGCGGAGCAGGCCCGGCACCAGTTGGAGGTGGTAGTCCTGCACCCAGACCAGGCCGCCCGGCTCGGCCACCCGGGCCGCGGCCTCGGCGAACCGCTGGTTGACCCGCTGGTACGCCTCCCACCAGCGGCGGTGGTACTCCGGCTGCTCGACGGCGTCGTGGTAGAGCGGCCAGAGGGTGGCGTTGGCGAAGCCCTCGTAGTGGTCGCGGAAGTCCTCGGCGCTCAGCGGCACGGTGTGCATCCGGACGCCGTCCACGTCCGGCAGCTCGGGCGCGGGACCGGTGCCGCCGGCCCAGCCCACCCAGGTCGCGGGTGTGTGCCGCAGCAGCGGGTGCAGGGCGCTCACCAGGCCGCCGGGGCTGCGGCGCCACTCGAAGGCGCCGTCGGGCGCCACGCTGTCGTCGATGGGGAGGCGGTTGGCCACCACCACGAGGGGGCTCTGTCGCATCTCGGGCAATCCGCTCAGCAGGGGACCGGCGACCCGGAAGGAGACGCAAGCCGGACAGCCGGTGCGGGACGTGACGTTCAGCCTATTCCTACTGACTGTAAGTTACACGTTTGTTACGCCCTCGCCCAGGGCGGGCGGCGTCCCGCCATCCGGGCGGCACCGGGGATGCGGCGTCAGACGACGGCGCCGTCGTCCGGGTCGTGGTCGTCCCGGTCGCCCGGGCGCAGCCGCCAGATCAGCATCACGAAGCCGGCCAGGATGCCGGTGAAGCCGAGCAGCGTGACCACCGACGGGTCGACCAGCGCCACCACGGTGGGGGACAGGAACAGCAGGAAGCCGAGCACGATGCAGGTCACGCCGAGCACCGCGTACTTGGAGAAGCGGGGCAGCGGGGGCGGCGGGGGCGGGGTGTAGTGCTCCTCGTCCGACGCCTCGTCGGGCAGGTTGTTGCCGAACGTGTCCAGGCCGTCGAGCAGCGAGGGCTCGTCGTGCCGGTCCCGGCTCAGCGAGACGCCGGAGATGTCGGCGGCGTACGGCAGCCGGCGCACGTCGGTGGCGGTCGGACCGGCGGGCTCCTCGGCCCGGCCGCCGGCGCCGGTGCCCGGCGCGGGCGGGTCGTCCACGTCCTCCGCGGCGGGCCAGGGGTGGCTGCCGGCGCTCGGGGTGGTGTGGAAGCCGGCCACGATCTTCGCCCACTCGGCCTCGATGTCCGGCTCGTCGGTGCGCGGCGGGTCGCCCGCGCCCTCGTCGGCGAGCTGGGTCAGGTAGTCGCGGGCGGTGGTCAGGTGCGACCTGTCGACGTAGAGCCGGTCGACCGGGCGGGCCGGGACGGTGGTGGTGCGGGTCACCGGGTTCAGGTCGGCCGAGGGCTGGAGGTAGGCCGCGATGCCACCGGCGGCGAGCACGTCGAGCAGGTGCTCGCCGACGCGTGGATCGACGTCGCCCGCGACCGCGTACTCGGCCGCGTCGAGCCCGTTGTCCCGTCGTCCCCGACGGGGCCCGCCCCCTGACACGCGGACACCCCCTTCGCCGATCCCTGCCCGTGCCCTGAATCGTGACACGTCGGCACCCGGTTCCGGGAGTGCGTTGTGGCGTGCCGCTCGTCGTTCGTACCCTCTTCCCGGACTCCCGAGGGCGCCGCCGGCGTCTGCGGGGCCACGCGGCGACCCGTCCGCCGCCACCGACACGGGAAGGACGCCGGTGCTGTACTGGCTGCTGAAGTACGTCGTTCTGGGCCCACTGCTGAGGTTGATCTTCCGCCCGCAGGTCGAGGGACTGGAGCACGTTCCGGAGACCGGCCCGGTGATCCTGGCCAGCAACCACCTCTCCTTCTCGGATTCGATCTTCACGCCGCTGATCGTCAAGCGAAAAGTCACCTTCATCGCGAAAGCCGAATACTTCACCGGTAAGGGACTCAAGGGCCGGCTCACCAAGATGTTCTTCGTCGGCTCCGGCACGATCCCGGTCGACCGCTCCGGCGGGCGGGCCGCCCGGGCCGCCCTCGACACCCAGCTCTCGGTGCTGCGCGCCGGTGGCATCGCCGGGATCTACCCCGAGGGCACCCGGTCGCCGGACGGCCGGCTCTACCGGGGCAAGACCGGCGTGGCGCGGCTCGCGCTGGAGAGCGGCGCCCCGGTCGTCCCGATGGCCATGCTCAACTCCGACGCGATCCAGCCCACCGGCCAGATCGTCCCGAACCTGGGCCGGGTGCGGATCCGCTTCGGGCCGCCGCTCGACTTCTCCCGCTACGCCGGGATGGCCGGCGACCGGTTCGTCGAGCGGGCCGTCACCGACGAGATCATGTACGAGCTGATGGAGCTGTCCGGCCGCGAGTACGTCGACACGTACGCCCAGAAGGCCAAGAGCGCCGCGGCACGGCAGCCGGTCCCCGCCTGACCCTCAGCCCGCCCCGGCGATCCGCAGCAGCCCACCGGCGGCGTGCCGCCCGGCGAACGCGCGTACCCGGGCCAGCGTCGCCGCGGCGGCCGGCGGGTCCGCCTCGGTCAGCGGCCCGACCGCCAGCGCGGACGCGATCATCTGGTCGGTGACGTCGGTCATCTCCGCGTACCCCTCGGCCGCGGCGGTGAGCAGCCGGCCCGCCCGCGCGGCGTCCCCGTCGCCCCGGGCCAGCGCCGCCTCGGCCGACCGCCCGGCCTCCCGCGCCCAGCGGGTCACCCGCGGCGCGTGGGCCAGCAGGTCGCGCACCAGGACCGCGGCGTCGCCGCCGAGCAGCGCCGCGACGTGACCGACAGCCGGCACCCACTCGGCGAACGGGATCATCGTGGTCTGCCGCCAGTCCTCGTCCAGCTCGGTCAGCAGCGCCACCGCCTCGTCCCGGCGGCCCTGCACCGCACGGCAGAGCGCGGCGTGCGCCAGCGTGGAGCGCAGCACGCGCTGGAACCCGCTGCGCCGGGCTGCGACAAGCGCCTGGTCCACCAGGTCCTCACCGGCGCCCGGACCGGCCGGCCCGTCGCCGAGCGCCCGGATCCAGCCGGACACCGCGACGATGTGCAGGTCCCACTCGTCGGTCGGGCGCCGGGTCGACCCCTCGGCCATCCGCAGCGCCGCCGTCCAGTCCCCGCTGTAGTACGACCGGGCCCACTGGTCGCTGAAGCTCACCGTCAGGGCGTGCTCGCCGGCCAGGTCCAGCGAGCGCTGCTCGTCGACCAGGCGGGCCGAGCCGGTCAGGTCGCCCTCCTCCTGGAGCACCCAGGCCAGGTTGTGCACCGCGCGGCGGCGGCTGGTCAGCCGCTCCACCCGGCACTCCTCGGTCACCTCGGCCAGCTCGGCGTACGCCTCCTCGGCGCCGGCCTGGTACCGGACCACCGCGAGCGTGATGCGCGCGTTCGCCCGCGCCTCGCGCAGCTCCAGCCGCTCGGCCAGCTCGGCGGCGGTACGCGCGGCCACGCACGCCGGCTCGGTCTCCGCGTCGAGCATGTGCGCCCGGGCCAGCTCCAGCAGCACGCCCACCTTGTCCTCGCTGTCCGGCAGCGTGGCGTGCAGCCCGATCGCCCGGTCCAGGCAGCGCATCAGCTCCGAGCGGTCGGCCCGCGCGAAGGCCGCCGTGGCCAGCAGCCGCCACGCCTTCGCCGCGCCGGGGCGGTCACCGGCGTCGGCCAGCCGGCCGGCCAGCGTGGTGAGCAGCGCCGTCCCGCCGCCGTCGAGGAAGCCGTCGCGGTCCCGGTAGAACGCCAGCTCGGCCTGGAACAGTTCGAGCGCCGGGTCCGGGCCGCACTCCACGCTCAACGCGCGCTCCACCAGCGTGGCCGCCGTCTCCAGCGCGTGCAGGTCGTACGCCCGGCGCGCGGCACGGTGCAGCGCGGACCGGGTCGCGGAGGCGTGCGGGGCCTGGTCCAGCCCGACCGTACGGGCGATCTCGTGCGCCGCCCAGCGATGGTTGGCCAGCACCTCGGCCAGGTCGTGCAGCCGCCCGTCGGCGAGTTGCTCCAGCCAGTCGGCGGTGCGCTGGTGCCGGGCGACCCGCTCGGCCCGGGGCAGCCGCTGGTAGCAGACGTCCCGGACCAGCACGTGCCGGAACCGGTACTCCGCCTGACCGGGCATGGTCGAGACGGGCAGCTCGTAGACGAGGTCACGGCGCTGGAGGTGGTGCAGCGCCCGTTCGACCCACTCCGTCGGGCGGCCGAGCGCCAGCGCCACCGGCGCCGCCCAGAACTGCACGCCGACCACCGAGGCGGCCTGGAGCACCGCGCGGTCGGCCGGGTCGAGCAGGTCCAGCCGGTTGGCGATGACCGCCTGCACGGTACGCGGCATCCCGGCGCTCCCGACCGGGTCGGCGAGCGCGAGCGCGGCGGTCCGCTCGGCCAGACCGCCGTCGAGCAGCATCCGCGCGTACTCCTGGGCGTAGAGCGGGTTGCCGTCGGCGAACTCGATCAGCGGCGCCCGTGCGTCCTGCGGCAGCGTGGCCTGGCCGAGCAGCAGCGAGTACAGCGTGTCGATGTCCCCGTCGTGCATCGGCGGCACCGAGATGGACATCGCCCCGCTGATCGTGCCGGTCCAGGCCGGGTGCCGCTCGCGCAGCTCCGGCCGGGCGGTCGCGACGACGAGCAGCGGTACATTGCGGGCCGCCGCGCCGAGCTGCTCGACGAAGGACAGCATCGCCTCGTCGGCCCAGTGCATGTCCTCGAAGACGAGCACGGTGGGACCGGTCGCGGCCAGGGTGAGCAGGAAGCGCCGCCACGCCGCCTCGGTCTCGGCCGAGGTGAGCCGTTCGCCGGAGACGCCGACGAGCGGGCCCAGCGCCTCGGCCAGCCGTACCGCGTGCGGGTCGGCGAGGTGGCCCAGCCGCTCGCGCAGCCGGTCCCGGATGGTGGCCGGGTCGTCGGCGCCGGTCAGCCCGGCCCAGCTCCGGACGATGTCGGCCAGCGCGGCGTAGGTGACGTTCTCGCCGAACGGCGGGCACTGGCCGGTCAGCCAGGTGACCCGGGCGCCGGGCAGGCTGGCGGCGTGCCGGGCCAGCTCGCGCAGCAGCCGGCTCTTGCCCACCCCGGCCGGGCCGAAGACGGTGAGCAGCTGCGAGGTGCGCTCGGTCAGCGTGCGGTGCAACGCGCTGACCAGCAGGCCCCGCTCGTGGTCCCGGTCGACCATCGGGGTCAGCTCGGCGGTCTGCCCGTCGCGCCGGGGCCGCGCCCGTACGGCCAGCCAGATCCGGCTCACCGACGACCGGCCGCGCAACGTCACCGGTGGCTGGTCGTCGTACTCCATCTCGCGCCGGGTGGCCGCCCAGGTGCTCTCGTCGACCACCACGCCGCCGACCGGGGCGAGCCCCTGCAAGCGGCTGGCGGTGTTCACCACGTCGCCGGTGACGAACGCCTGGCCGCCGTCGCGCGCCGCGGACAGGTCGACCAGGGCCTCGCCGGTGGCGATGCCGACCCGGAACCCGAGCGGCGGATGCGGTCCGGCCGGCTGCCGGGCCAGGCTGCGTTGCAGCTCCAGCCCGGCGCGTACGCACCGCAGCGCGTCGTTGTCGGTGGCCACCGGCGCGCCGAACAGCGCCATGACGGCGTCGCCGATGTACTTCTCCACCACGCCGCCGTACTGGTGCACCAGCCGGCGCACCGTGGCGAAGTAGGCCTGCTGCAGGCCGCGGGCCTGCTCCGGGTCGGCCCGCTCGGCGTATGTCGTGAAGTCGACGATGTCGATGAAGAGCACGCTCACCTGGCGGCGGTCCTCCTGCACCGTGACCGCGTGGTCGCGCAGCGGCTGACCGCAGTTGGTGCAGAAGTTGGCGCCGGTGTCGTTGGCGTGACCGCAGGACGGGCAGGCCGCGGCCAGCGGACGGCCGCACCCACCGCAGAAACGGTCGTCCGGCCCGGCGGTCCGGGCGCAGTGTCCACAGGTGAGGTCGATGTCCGGCTCCGTACGCGTGAGGTCCCCAGTGTCCCGCGCGGCCGCGCAGTCGGGTACCCGACGGGTCGGCGGGACGTCACGGCTGTTCGGCCGGGTCTAGTCTCCCCTAGCAGGAAGTCCCGTCGACAGGGAGTTTGCCGTGCACGTCCGGCTGTCCGCCTCATGGACCGATCCACGGGGGACGGTGTGGGCCGTCGGTGACACGGTCGACGTGGACGCTGTCACCCTCGCCGAACTGGAGGAAAAAGGCATGGTGGAGCAGCCCGCGGGTAGCGGATCGACCGAGACCACGACCACCACGACGACCCCGCCGAAGAAGACCGACCCGTCGAAGATCGGCCCGGGGCCGAGCGCGCCCCCCGCCGACACCACGAACGACTGACCGGGCGCACGACGAACGGGCGTACGACGAACGCGGCGGGGGCCGGCGGGACGACCGCCGGCCCCTGCCGTCGTCGTGTCAGCGGTCGTTCATGCCGGCCCGGCGGCGCAGCGCGGCCACGTCGGTGACCACGATGCGGCGCCCCTCGGTACGCAGCCAGCCGCGGCTGGCGAACGAGCCGATGGCCTGGTTGACGCTCTGCCGGGAACCGCCGGCCATCTCGGCGAGCTGGCTCTGGTTCAACTCGATGGTGATCATCGGGGCCTGGCTCTCGCCGGCCAGCCGGACCAGCGTCTTGGCCACCCGGCCGGGCAGGTCGAGGAAGACGTGGTCGGCGTTCTGCTCGGTGAGCCGGCGGATCAGCTGGCCCAGCGAGCGCATCACCGCGTCCAGGATGCGTGGGTTGGAGTGCACCAGCTCCATGAACGCGGGCCGGGACAGCGCCAGTGCGGCGCAGTCCTCGATCGCCTCGGCCGACGCCGAGCGGGTGGAGGCGTCCAACAGGGACACCTCGCCGAGCACGTCCGGGGGTCGGATCACCGACAGCACCGCGCGTTCGCCGGTCGGTGCGGTGCGGAACACCGCCACCGCGCCGCGGCGCAGCACGATCAGCGACTCGCCGGGGTCGTTCTCGACGAAGAGCAGCTGGCCCTTGCGGTACGTGCGCGGCACGGCTGCGGCGATGACACGCTGCCGCACCTCCGGCTCGAGCCCGGCGAACATCTCCACACCCGTGAGCGCGTCACCCGGCTCCGGCAGGCGAGACTCCACGGCTCAACCCCTCCCCGGTCAGAAGTCACGACTCGCACACCGGGTGAAGCTGTCAGTCCCGGTACGAGGCAGCTCAACCGGTTCGGCGCCCGACGGCGGTACACATCAGATCATGACGGTCCCGTCGCGTGCTGTACACCCCCGGAAACACTTCCGTGACCATGCCCGGCCGTCGCCGGCACGGCCGCCGACCTCGGCGGACGCCCCGGCGACCGGCCCGTGCCGGTGATGGGCGAGGATGAGGGCGATGGTTTACCGCTATTTCTACGACTGCGAATTCATCGAGGACGGCCGCATCGTCGACCTGGTGTCGATCGGCGTCGTCGACGAGTACGGCCGCGAGTTCTACGCGGTCTCCACCGAGTTCGACGACTCCCGGGCGGTGCCCTGGGTGCGGCGCAACGTGCTGGACAAGCTCCCCTCGCCGGCCGACCGGGCCTGGCGCTCCCGGGAGCGCATCCGCGACGACCTGCACGAGTTCCTGATGGAGCCGGTGCGGGACCGGCCGGGCGAGCAGCTGGAGCTGTGGGCCTGGTACGCCGCGTACGACCACGTCGTGCTGGCCCAGCTGTGGGGCGCGATGCCGGCGCTGCCCCGGGAGATCCCCCGCTTCACCAAGGAGCTGCGCCAGCTCTGGGACGACCGGGGCCGTCCCCGGCTGCCGGACGCCGAGGCCGACCGGCACGACGCGCTCGTCGACGCCCGGCACAACCTGGCGCGGTGGCGGGCGATGACGGCGCGGGAGGTTTGACCGGTTCCGCCCAGGGCACGGGAGCGGCATCTACGCCGACCGGAGACAGGAGTGCCCCATGAGCCATGAGCCGACCAGCGCCGCGGACGCCCGCCGCCGGGTCACCGAGCTGATCCGGGACGCCCGGATCTGCCTGCTCACCACCACCGGCGTGGACGGGCGTCTGGTGAGCCGCCCGATGGGGTTGCAGGAGGCGGAGTTCGACGGCGACCTGTGGTTCTTCGCCTACGCCGACTCGGCGAAGGTACGGCAGATCCGGGTGAACCCGCAGGTGAACGTCGGTTTCTCCGACCAGCGGCACCACGCCTGGGTGTCGGTCGCCGGCACCGCCACCGAGGAGTGGGACCCCGAGCGGGCGAAGGAGCTGTGGAGCCCGGTGCTGAAGGTGTGGTTCCCCGACGGGCTGGACACGCCGGGGATCACGTTGATCAAGGTGCACGCCGGGTCGGCTGAGTACTGGGACTCGCCCGGCAGCACCGTGGTCAACCTGCTCGGCTTCGCCAAGGCGGCGGTGACCGGCAAGCCGCCGAAGGCGGGGGAGAACCACGAGGTCAGCTACTGACGGGTAGCCCGTCCGCCGTCCGGAACGGCCCGGGGTGCGGTGTCGGCGTACACCTGCGCCGACTACAGTGCGCAGTGACGGCCCGCCCCGGGCCGGCAACGGCGCCGATGGTCTGATCTGACACATATCCTGGGGCTTATCCGGGCTTCACCTGATGCTCCAGGAGGATGAGCAGATCATGCGTATCGGCGTGCTCACCGGCGGCGGCGACTGCCCAGGTCTCAACGCGGTGATTCGGGCGGTGGTCCGCAAGGGCGTCGCCACCTACGGTCACGAGTTCGTGGGCTTCCGCGACGGCTGGAAGGGCCCGCTCGAGGGCCTGACCAAGCCGCTCGGCATCGCCGAGGTGCGCGGCATCCTGCCCCGCGGCGGCACCATCCTCGGCTCGTCCCGCACCAACCCGTTCAAGATCGAGAACGGCGTGGAGCGGATCAAGGACAACCTCGCGGCCCAGGGCGTGGACGCGCTGATCGCGATCGGCGGCGAGGACACCCTCGGCGTCGCCACCAAGCTGCACGAGCTGGGCGTGAACGTCATCGGTGTGCCGAAGACGATCGACAACGACCTCGGTGCGACCGACTACACGTTCGGCTTCGACACCGCCGTCAACATCGCCATGGAGGCGATCGACCGGCTGCACACCACCGCGGAGAGCCACCACCGCACGCTCGTGGTCGAGGTCATGGGCCGGCACGCCGGCTGGATCGCCCTGCACGCCGGCCTCGCCGGTGGCGCCAACGTGATCCTGCTGCCGGAGCGGCAGTTCGACGTCGAGCAGGTCGCCGGCTACGTCGAGAAGCGCTTCCAGCACCAGTACGCCCCGATCGTCGTGGTCGCCGAGGGCGCCCAGCCGCTGGACGGCCAGATGGTCCTGCACAACCAGGAGCTGGACGCGTTCGGTCACGTCCGTCTCGGCGGCATCGGCCAGTGGCTGGCCGAGCAGCTGGAGGCGAAGACCGGCAAGGAGGCCCGCACCGTGGTGCTCGGCCACATCCAGCGCGGCGGCACCCCGACCGCGTTCGACCGGGTGCTGGCCACCCGGCTCGGCCTCCACGCGATCGACGCCGCGCACGAGGGCGACTGGGGCAAGATGGTCGCGATGCAGAGCACGGACATCGTCCGCGTCCCGCTCGCCGACGCCACCCGCGAGCTGAAGACCGTGCCGCTGGAGCGGTACGCCGAGGCCGAGGTCTTCTTCGGCAGCTGATCGACGGCGCACGGGCGTGGCGGGCCGGCGACCCGGCCCGCCACGCCCTCCCACGTGACCCGGGAAGGGGTACGGCTGATGGCACGCCAGGTGCACACGGTCGCGGTGATCGGCGCCGGCAAGATCGGTGAGCTGATGCTCTCCGGGCTGCTGCGTTCCGGCTGGCCGGTGGAGCGGCTGCTCGCCACCGCGCGGCGCCCGGCGCGGGCGCGGGAGCTGACCGACCGCTACGGCGTACGGGTGGTGGACAACCTCACCGCGGTGACCGAGGCCGAGGTGCTGGCCGTGTCGGTCAAGCCGCAGGACGCCGCCGCGCTGCTGGACGAGATCGGCCCGAAGGTGCCGGCCGACAAGCTGGTCATCTCGCTCTGCGCCGGTCTGCCGACCGCGTTCTTCAACCGCCGGCTGCCCGAGGGCACCCCGGTGGTCCGGGTCATGACGAACACCCCGGCACTCGTCGACCAGGCGATGAGCGCGATCTCGGCGGGCGCGTACGCCACCGGCGAGCACCTCGCCCTGGCGGAGGAGATGTTCTCCCCGCTCGGCTCGACGGTGCGGGTGCCCGAGTCGCAGCAGGACGCGGTCACCGCGCTCTCCGGCTCCGGTCCGGCCTACTTCTACCTGCTGGTCGAGGCGATGATCGACGCGGGCATCCTGCTCGGGCTGCCGCGTCAGGTGGCGCACGAGCTGATCGTGCAGACCGCGATCGGCTCGGCGGTGATGCTGCGCGACTCCGGCGAGCACCCGGTGAAGCTGCGCGAGGCGGTCACCTCGCCCGCTGGCACCACCATCTCCGCGATCCGCGAGCTGGAGAACCACGGCGTACGCGCGGCCATGCTGGCGGCGCTGGAGGCGGCCCGGGACCGGGCCCGGGAACTCGCCGCCCAGGCCGACTGACGCTCAGCCGGGCCGCGACGGCGGCCGGGGGTGCCGCCGCAGCAGCAGGATCAGCACGGCCAGGGCGATCGTCCCCCACAGCGGCACCCAGCGGGGCCGGTGCTGGGCGAGCATGCCGATCGCACCGCCGGCGCTGTAGCTGACCAGGGCGAGCAGCCCGAGCAGGGTGCCCCGCCGGGCCCGGCCCCGGCCGGCGGCGGGGCCGAACAGCCAGCGGGCGGCCCGCTCACCGGTCTTCGTCGTGGTGTCCGACTGGTAGGTGATCGGCGTCGCGATGCCCGCGGTACGGGTCGCCACGGTGGTCAGGCTGCCCATGGCGATCGCGCCGGCCGCGGCGAGCAGCACACGCGCGGCCGTGCCGTGCCGGCCGTACGCGAGCGCCAGGTTGAGCACCGTCCAGACGACCATGGCGGCCTCGGTGACGGCGATGTCCACCAGTGGCGCCGCCGTCGGCCGGGTCCGGCGGCGAAGCAGGTTCACCAGTCCGGCGGCGGTGGCGAACGCGACGATCGAGGCCGCCGAGACCGGCCACGTGGGATGCCCGCCGGCCGGTCCCATGCCGAGGAAGATGGCGTTGCCGGACTGGTTGGCGACGAACGCGCCGTACCGCAGGAACGCGAAGGCGTCCAGCGCGCCGGCGGTGACGACGGCGAGCACGAGCGCCGCGAGCGGGTGGCGGAACTCGCGGTAGGAGTCCGCGGAGCCGTACGGCGCCGACCGGTTCACCCTTCCCCCGTCCGTGTGCAGCAGCGGCCCCGGCAGCGTCCGGGAGTTTTGCCGTCGGCCCGCCGCGACGTACCTACTATATGTCGCATATGTAGGCTTTCGGCCGTTTCGTGGGGCGGTCGCCGGCGGACGGGGTGGCATGGCGGCGAGCGGACGCGCGGCAGGCCAGCCGCCCCGCCACAACCTCGTGGCGATCCTGGCGATCGTCGTCCTCTCCGGCGCCTTCTTCGGCTACAACCAGGGCGTCATCAGCGGCGCCCTGCACGACATCCGGCACACGTTCGACGTGGACACCTTCGAGGTGGAGGTGGCGGCGAGCTGGGTGACACTCGGCGCGCTGGCCGGCGCGCTCGCCGGTGGCCACCTCGCCGACCGGATCGGCCGGCGGGGCGCGCTGTGGGTCGCCGCCGGCGCGTACGTCGTCGGCACGATCGTGCAGGCGGCGGCCCCGGCCATCGGCACCCTGCTCGGCGCGCGGCTGCTCCTCGGGGTGGGCATCGGCGTGGCGTCGGTCGCCGGGCCGATGTTCGCGGCCGAGGCGGCGCCGGAACGGATCCGGGGCGGCCTGCTCGCGGTCTACCAGTTCTCGACCACCTTCGCGATCTTCATCGGCTACCTGGCGGACGAGCTGTTCACCGGCGGCGAGTCGTGGCGGTACCTGCTCGGCGCCGCGGTCGTGCTGGGCGTGGCGCTGATCCTGGTGACGGTGGTGGTGCCCGACTCGGCGGTCTGGTACCTCAAGCGGGGCGACCGGCGCCGCGCCCGGGAGTCGCTGTGCCGGACCGTCCCCGAGCACCGGGTGGGGCAGCGCCTGCACGAGATCGAGGAGAGTCTGCACGGTCGCAGGGCGAGCTGGCGGGAGCTGCTGTCCCCGCAGTGGCGGCGTCCGCTCGCGCTGGGTGTGGGGCTGGCGCTGTTCCAGCAGACGACCGGGATCAACGGCATCATCTACTACGCCGACTCGATCTTCTCGGCGGCCGGATTCCGTACCCCCGAAGCTCAGCTCTCCGCAACCACCTGGGCGATCGGCGCGGTGGACGCGGCGTTCGCGCTCGTCGCGGTGGGCCTGCTCGACCGCGTCGGCCGCCGGCCGCTGCTGCTGGTCGGCCTGGCGGGGATGGCCGTCTCGCTCGCCGTGGTCAGCGTCAGCTTCCTGGGCGCGGGCTCCGGGCGTGGCGACGGCCGGATCACCACCTCGGGCCTGTTCCTGCTGGTCGGCGTGATCTTCTTCGTCGCCTTCTACGCCGTGTCCATCGGCCCGGGCGCGTGGACCGTGATCAACGAGATCTATCCCGGTCCGATCCGCGGCCGGTGCGTGGCGATCGCGTCGGCGACCCACTGGGGCACCGAGTACCTGATCACGCAGTTCTTCCTGAGCCTGCTCGACGCGCTCGGCCGGTCGGGGGTGTTCGCGCTGTTCGCCGCGCTGTGCGTGCTCGGCTTCCTGTTCGTCCGGCGCTACCTGCCCGAGACCAGGGGCCGGACGCTGGAGCAGATCCAGCAGATCTGGGTCGCCGACTACGACCGGCGCAGGCGGGCGCACGCCGAGTCCTGAGATCTTGCTGAAAGCCTACGTTCTTCGCAAACCCCTCCTAATGTGGCGACATAGCCGAAAGTACGTGAAGGGATCGCGACGTGCATCTCACGCCGAAGGAATTCGACAAGCTGACGATTCACTCGCTGGCGATGGTGGCCAACGCCCGCAAGGCGCGCGGGGTCAAGCTCAACCACCCCGAGGCGGTGGCGGTGATCTGCGCCGCGGCGCTCGAAGGCGCGCGCGAGGGCAAGACCGTCGAGGAGGTCATGAACGACGCGAGCCACGTGCTCACTGCCGACGACGTGATCCCCGGCGTGGCGGACATGATCCCGATGCTCCAGGTCGAAGCGGTCTTCACCGACGGGTCACGGCTGATCACCGTCCACTCACCCATCCAGTAGAGCAGCGACCGGAGGCCACGGTCTCCGGCAGAGCGGGGGCGACATGGCGAAGCAACACCCGGGACCGAACTCCAAGCACCTTCGGCCCATCGGCGGCTACAAGCTCAGCGACCAACCCCTGGAACTCAACGCCGGGCGGCCGGTGACCGAGGTGGTCGTGCAGAACACCGGCGACCGGCCCATCCAGGTCGGTTCCCACTTCCACTTCTTCGAGGCCAACCGCTTCCTGGAGTTCGACCGCCCGGCGGCGTTCGGCAAGCGGCTGAACATTCCGGCCACCACCTCGATCCGGTTCGAGCCCGGCGACCGCAAGACCGTCCAGCTCGTCCCGTACGGGGGTTCCCAGCGGGTGTACGGCTTCAACGGCCTGGTCCAGGGCTGGACCGGGGACGGGCCGATCCCCGGCTACCGGCCGGACCGGGCCGAGGCGCTCCACCAGGCCCAGACGCGCGGCTTCAAGACCACGTCGCAGCAGCAGGACCAGGGCAAGGACCAGGGCAAGGGCCAGGACCAAGGCAAGGGCAAGGGCAAGTAGCCCGGCCACTCTCAGACGCGCCAGAGCTGGAGCGACAACGCATGAGTCAGATCTCACGGCAGGAATACGCCGGAATGTACGGCCCGACCACGGGCGACCAGATCCGGCTGGGTGACACCGACCTCTACATCGAGATCGAGAAGGACCTGCGGGTTCTCGGTGACGAGGTCATGTACGGCGGCGGCAAGACCCTGCGCGACGGCATGGGCAGTGCCAGCCAGGCAACGAGCGCCGAGGGCGTGATCGACCTGGTGATCACCAACGTGACCATCGTGGACGCGCTGCTCGGCGTGGTCAAGGCGGACGTGGGGATCAAGGACGGCCGGATCGCCGGGATCGGCAAGGCCGGCAACCCCAACATCATGGACGGGGTGACCCCGGGCCTGGTGACCGGTCCGGGCACCGACGCGATCTCCGGCGAACACCTGATCCTGACCGCCGGCGGCATCGACGCGCACGTCCACCTGGTCACGCCGCAGCAGGTGTGGGCCGCGCTCAGCAACGGCGTCACCACCCTCTGGGGCGGCGGCACCGGACCCACCGACAGCACCAACGGCGTCACCATCACGCCCGGCCCGTGGAACATCCAGAACATGATGCGGGCCTTCGAGGACCTGCCGATCAACATCGGCCTGCTGGGCAAGGGCAACAGCAGCGGCCGGGCGCCGCTCGTCGAGCAGATCATGGCCGGGGTGCCCAGCTTCAAGATCCACGAGGACTGGGGCGCGCCGCCCGCGGTGATCCGGTCCTGCCTGGCCGTCGCCGACGAGTACGACGTCCAGATCAGCATCCACACGGACACGCTCAACGAGAGCGGCTACATCGAGGACAGCATCGCCGCCTTCGAGGGCCGGACCATCCACACGTTCCACACCGAGGGCGCCGGCGGCGGGCACGCGCCGGACATCATCAAGGTCGCCGGCCAGATGAACGTCCTGCCCGCGTCGACCACACCCACCGTGCCGTACGGCATCAACAGCCAGTCCGAGCTGTACGACATGATCATGGTCTGTCACAACTTCAACCCGAAGGTGCCCTCGGACGTCGCCTTCGTGGAGAGCCGGATCCGCACCGAGACCATCGCCGCCGAGGACGTGCTCCTCGACGAGGGCGTCATCTCGATGATGCAGAGCGACTCGCAGGCCATGGGCCGGGTGGGCGAGACCTGGCTGCGCACCGTCCAGCTCGCCGGGCAGATGAAGAACGTGCGCGGCAAGCTGGCCGAGGACTCCGACGCCAACGACAACTTCCGCGTCCTGCGCTACGTCGCCAAGATGACCATCAACCCGGCGATCACCCAGGGCGTCTCGCACGTCATCGGGTCGGTCAGCCCGGGCAAGCTCGCCGACCTGGTGCTCTGGGAGCCCGCGTTCTTCGGCACGAAGCCGAAGATGGTGCTCAAGGGCGGCATGATCGCCTGGTCGATCATGGGTGACCCGAACGCGTCGCTGCCCACGCCGCAGCCGGTCTACTACCGGCCCATGTTCGGCGCCACCGGTTCGCAGGTCGCCAAGAACTGCGTGACGTTCGTGTCCCGCGCCGCGCACGAGTCGGGCGTGGCCGAGCAACTGGGCCTGCAACGGCAGGTCATCCCGGTCTACGGCTGCCGCAACCTGACCAAGCGCGACATGGTGCGCAACGACCGTACGCCGAAGCTCGAGGTCGACCCGGAGACCTTCGCCGTGAAGATGGACGGCGTGCACGCGACAGTGCCGGCGGCCAAGAACCTCCCCCTCAGCCAGCTCTACTTCTTCAGCTGACCCGGCGCGACGCCCGCCCCGGCCGGGCCGGCGGCGGGGTCGCGTGAAAGGAGAACACATGCTCGTCGAAACGGTACTCGGCAACGTGAACGAGCCGGCCTGGACCGAGCGGCTCCGGGAGGCCAAGGTCGACGACCTGGTCCTCGACCAGTGGGACGCCCAGAAGAGCCGGCTGCGCCGGACCACCAGCCTCGGCACCGAACTGGCGCTGTCCCTGGCCCGCGGCGTACGGCTGCGCGACGGCGACGTGCTCGCGTGGGACGACGCCACAGCGACCGCCGTGGTGGCCCGGATCGCGCTCGGCGAGGTCATGGTGGTGCACCTCGACACGCTGCACGGCGAGTCGCTGGACATGGTGATCCGCTCGGCCGTCGAACTGGGCCACGCGATCGGCAACCAGCACTGGCCGGCGGTCGTGAAGGGCACCAAGATGTACGTCCCGCTCACTGTGGACCGCAAGGTGATGGACTCGGTGATGCGCACGCACGCGTTCACCGGTCTCACCCACGAGTTCATCCCCGGCACCGAGATCATCGCGTACCTGGCCCCGCACGAGTCGCGGCGCCTGTTCGGTGGGGCCGACTCGACCCCGCACACGCACCTGCCCGCCGACCTGAACTGAGGGGCGCGCGTGTCCACGGTGACCGAGGCCCTGAAGCTGCTCCAGTTCGGCGACTCGGTCTTCCCGGTCGGCGCCTTCTCCTTCTCCAACGGGCTGGAGACGGCGGTCGAGCAGGGCGCGGTGCACGACCGGGCCACGTTGCAGGAGTTCGTGCGTACCGTCACCCGCGCGGCCGCCACCGGTGACGGGGTGGCGCTGCTCGTGGCGCACCGCGCCGCCCGCGCCGGCGACCTCGACCGGATCCGGGCGGCCGACGAGGCCGTACACCTGCGCAAGATCAATGAGGAGACGCGGACCATGACGGTCCGCATGGGGCGCAAGCTGGCCGAGGCCGCCGAACGGGTGGTGGGGGAGTCCCTGCTTCGCAAGCGCGTCGCGGAGAGCGGCGCCGGCGTCCCGGTCACCTACCCGGTCGCGCTCGGCGTGCTCTTCGCCGAACTCGGCGTGGGGGAGGCGGACGCGTTCGCCGCCCACCAGTACGGCGCGGCCTCGATGGTGCTCGGCGCGGCGGTCCGGCTGATGCGGGTGGACCACCTCGACACCCAGTCGATCCTCTTCGCGGTCAACGAGCGGGTCGGCGAGGACTACGAGGAGGTGCGGACCGCCGGGCTCGACGACATGCAGAGCTTCGCGCCGCACCTCGACGTGCTGGCCGGCGCGCACCAGCACGCACACGTACGGATGTTCATGAGCTGAGCGCTCCCGCTCACCACCTGAAGGGCTCTTCGAAATGAAATCAGCGAGTCGGATCGGCGTCGGCGGCCCGGTGGGCAGCGGCAAGACGGCCATCATCGAGGCCGTCGTGCCCCGCCTGGTCGAGCAGGGCCTGCGCATCCTGGTCATCACCAACGACGTGGTCACCACGGAGGACGCCAAGCACGTCCGCCGCGCCCTGACCGGCGTGCTGGTGGAGGAACGCATCGTCGGCGTGGAGACCGGCGCCTGCCCGCACACCGCCGTGCGCGAGGACCCCAGCATGAACCTCGCCGCGGTGGAGGACATGGAGGCGCGGTTCCCGGACAGCGACGTCGTGCTCATCGAGAGCGGCGGCGACAACCTCACGCTCACCTTCAGCCCCGCGCTGGTCGACTACTTCATCTACGTGATCGACGTGGCGGCCGGCGACAAGATCCCGCGTAAGAACGGCCCCGGCATCTCCAAGTCCGACATCCTCGTGATCAACAAGACCGACCTGGCCCCGTACGTCGACGCCGACCTGGACGTGATGGCCCGCGACGCCGAGCTGATGCGCGGCGGCAAGCCGTTCGTGTTCACCAACTGCAAGACCGGCGAGGGCATCGACGACCTGGTGGACCTGGTCCGCCGCAACGCGCTCTTCGACGCCGAAGTGCTCGCATGACCACTCTGGACTCCGTCCGGGAACTCGCGCCGTACCAGGACCAGCCGGCGCAGCTGCCGGCCGCCGCGAACGGCAAGGTGGGCATCCTCCGGCTGGGGTTCGAGCGGCGCGCGGACCGGACCATCCTGCGCGACGTCTACCGGCAGTCGCCGCTGCTGGTGCAGCGCGCGCTGTACTGGGACGAGGAGATGCCGGGCCTGCCCTGCGTCATGATCCTCACCACCTCCGGCGGCGTGCTCCAGGGCGACCGGCTGCGGATGGACGTCGACCTCGGGCCCGGCGCACAGGCGCACCTGGTCACCCAGGCCGCCACCAAGATCCAGGAGATGGACGCCAACTACGGCACCCAGACCCAGAGCTTCACCCTGGCCGACGACGCCTACCTGGAGTTCCTGCCCGAGCCGGTGATCCCGTTCCGGCGCAGCCGGTTCGTCTCCGACACCGTGGTCCGGCTGCCGGAGACCGCGACAATGCTGTACGCCGAGGTGCTTCAACCGGGCCGCAAGTACTACCGCGACGGCGAGATCTTCGCGTACGACCTGTTCTCCACCACGCTGCGCGCCGGGCGGCCCGACGGACGCCCGCTGTTCGTCGAGAAGTTCGTGATCACTCCCGGCCGCTTCCCGGTGTCGCGGATCGGGATGATGGACCGCTTCCACGTCTTCGGCAACGTCGTGCTGCTCACCGACCCGGACCGGGCGGCGAGGGTCTTCGAGCGCACCGCGACGCCGGTGTGGGACGAGCGGACACCGCTGGCCACCGCTGTGAGCCGGCTGCCGAACGACGCCGGCCTGGTGTTCAAGGTGCTCGGGCAGGAGACCGAACCGGTCCGCGCCGCGGTACGCGCGTTCTGCACGGCCGCCCGCGAAGAGGTGACCGGCTGCACCTTCCCGCCGGTCTTCAGCTGGCGTTGACCAGGAGGACAGCGAGATGGCCGACATCGGACGTGGCTGGCGCCACCTGGCCGACCGGAACCCGGCGGCCGGGTTCGTCGACGCCTGCCTGCGCGGCGCCGCCCAGGTGGTGCTCCAGAACAATCCGCTCAGCGGCCTGCTCATCCTGATCGCGCTCGCCTGGGGCGCGTTCGAGAACGGGACGCCCCGGGTGTTCGGCGGCGGCGTGCTCGGCCTGGTCGTGGGCACCGCGACCGCGCTGGCGCTGCGGGTCGACATGTCGAGCTGGCGCAAGGGCCTGTTCGGGTTCAGCCCGCTGCTGACCGGGCTCGCGGTGCCCACGTTCCTCGACCAGCGCCCGCTGATGTGGCTCTACCTCGTGCTCGGCGCGATCGGCACGGTGGTGGTCACGCTCGCCCTCAACGCCGTCTTCAAGCGCTGGAACCTGACCGCCTACACGTTCCCGTTCGTGCTCACGACATGGTTCCTGCTGATGGCGGCGTACCAGTTCGACAGGTTCACGGTGCTCACCAAGCTGACGCCGAAGTTCCCCGGTGAGGGATCGTCGGCCGGCGGCACGTTCGACTGGGGCCTCGTTCCGACGTTCTTCAAGGGCGTGTCCCAGGTCTACCTGATCGAGAGCTGGGTCACCGGCCTGCTCATCCTCGTCGCCCTGCTGATCAACTCCCGGTGGTCGGCGCTGTTCGCGGTGATCGGCGCCGTCGGCGCGACACTGCTGGCGCTCTGGTTCGGCGCCGACGGCGCATCGCTGGACAAGGGGCTGTTCGCCTTCAACGCGGTGCTGACCGCGATCGTGGTAGGCGCTGTCGCGCACCGCCCCGGCGCGCTGGTCACCGTCTACACGCTGTTCGGGATCGCGCTGACGCTGGTCGTGCAGATGGCGCTGACCACCATGCTCACGCCGCTGGGCATCCCCGTGCTGACCGGCCCGTTCAACATCGCCACCTGGCTGTTGCTGCTGCCCGACCGGCACTTCGCGCCGGTGCCCAACCACGAACGGGTCAAGGACAGCGTCCTGCACACCGTCCGCGACTCCGTCCACCTGCGAGAGAAGGAGGGAAACCGTGTCCGCTCCGAACGCGGGTGACACCGCCTGGGTGCTGGTCTGCGCCGGCCTCGTCCTGTTCATGACGCCGGGACTCGCCGCGTTCTACGGCGGCATGGTCCGCACCCGCAACGTCCTGGCGATGCTGCAACAGAACATGATCGCGCTCGGCGTGGTCAGCCTGACCTGGGTGCTCGTCGGCTACACCATCGCCTTCGGCGACGACGCCGGCAGCGGGCTGTTCGGCAACCTGGAACTGTTCGGGCTCACCGACCTGAAGGTGCCGCCCGCACCCAACCTGCACGTGGTCGACGGCCGGATCACCATCCCGACGCTGGCGTTCGTGCTGTTCCAGATGATGTTCGCGGTGATCACACCCGCGCTCGTCACCGGCGCCACAGCGGGCCGGCTGCGCTTCGGCGGCTGGGTGCTGTTCCTCGCGGTCTGGTCGATAGTGGTCTACGCGCCGATCGCGCACTGGCTCTGGCACCCCGGCGGATGGCTCGCGAAGTTCGGCACCCAGGACTGGGCCGGCGGACTGGTCGTGCACGCCAGCGCCGGCGCCGCCGTCCTCGCCGTGCTGCTCGTCGTCGGCCGCCGCCGGAACTGGCCGCACACCGCCGCGCCACCGAACTCGATCCCGCTGACCATCGTCGGCGCCGGCATCCTCTGGTTCGGCTGGTTCGGCTTCAACGGCGGCGACGGCCTCCAGGCCAACGGCCTGGCCGCGCAGGCCGTCCTCAACACGCACCTCGCCGCCGCCGCGGCGATGCTCGTCTGGCTGGCGCTGGAACGCGTCACCGACGGACACAGCACCGTCGTGGGCGCGGTCTCCGGCGCGGTCGCGGGCCTGGCCACTGTCACCCCGACCGCCGGGTACGTCAACGCGGCGTCGGCCGTCGCGATCGGCGCGCTGGCCGGCCTGGTCTGCCACTTCGCGCTGAAACTGAAGTACCTGCTGCGCCTCGACGACGCGCTCGACGTGCTCGCCGTGCATTTCGTCGGCGGCATGCTCGGCACGCTCCTGCTCGGCCTGTTCGGCAACCGCGGGGTCAACCCGCTCGGCGCCGACGGGCTGTTCCTCGGCGGCGGAGGCGGCCTGCTGTGGCGCCAGTTCGTCGGCGTGGTGAGCGTGGTCGCGTTCTCCTTCGTCCTCACCTGGCTGATCGCCGCCGGGGTGCAGGCGCTCATCGGCCTGCGCGTGCCGCCGGCCGACCAGGAACGCCTGGACCAGGCGCAGCAGGGCGCCGACGCGTACCACCTGGGCGGCGTGACCAGCCTGACCGCGCCGGGCGCGCCCCGGCGCCGTACCGCCGCGGCGCCGGCCGGCGAACCGTCCGTGCCGCCCGGCCAGCGGGTACGGGTGGTCACCGCGCTGCTGGAGCCGGACCCGGCCGCGAACAGCGCCGACCTGCGCGACGCGCTGCTGCGCGCGGGCGCGATCTCGGTCATCGTCAGCGACGCCGCCGTGGCGACGACGACACCGCAGGCGAGCCTGCTGCCGCGTGGCTACTGGCAGGACCAGCCACTGGCAGCCCGGTTGCGCGTCACCGTGCTGGTGGGCGCGGACGGGGTGGGGGCGGTGCTGGACGAGCTGGACCGGATGGGCGCACGCCGGAGCGACACGTTCGTGCAGGAGGCGGAACGCGTCCAATCCTGACAACGCCCCGGCGTCGCGCTCGGCCGTGCTCGCCCGGTGCCGCATACTGGCCCGGTGTTCACTCTCGCCCAGGCGCGACACCTGGTGGCCACGCTGCGGCCGCGCGTCGACGAGCTGATCCGGCTGCGGGCCGACCTGGCCGAGCTGCGGGTCGATCTGGCCGATCACGGCGTCAGCGCGCTCGGCGGGCTGGCCGAGGTGAAGGCGCTGGAGGCGCGCCTGCATCTCGTGGTGGACGAGTTCCACCAGCACGACATCGCGGTCAAGGGGATCGCCCCGGTGCTGCTCGACTTCCCCGGTGAGCGCGACGGCCGGGCGGTGCTCTGGTGCTGGCTGGAGGGGGACACCGACATCCGGTGGTACCACCGGGTCGAGTGCGGGTTCGCCGGCCGCCGTCCGGTCTGAGCCGGCCCGTGGGTGACGCGCGCCGGGCGGTGCCGTCCGACGCCGACGAGCTGGTGCGGCTGCGCGGGCTGATGCTCGCCGGCATGAGCGGGGTGCCGACGCCGCCGGGCCGCTGGCAGGACGTCGCCCGGGACAATCTGCGCACCTGGCTGGCCGAACCGGATCCCTGGCTCGCCGCCTTCGTGGTCGACGCGCCGGACGGCGCGTCGCTGGCGGCCTGCGCGGTGGGCACTGTGGAACGGCGGCTCGGCGGGCCGGACGACCCGAGCGGCCTGGTCGGGTACGTCTTCAACGTCAGCACCGACCCGGCGTACCGGCGGCGCGGCCACAGCCGAGCCTGCCTGACCGCGCTGCTGGCCTGGTTCCGGGACCGGGGTGTGCGCCGGGTCGATCTGCGGGCCTCGGCGGCCGGTCGCCCGCTCTACCGTGCCCTGGGCTTCCGGGAGAACGCCGACCCGGCGATGCGCCTGACGTTCCCGGCGGAACAATCCTTCATCCCGGTCCGCGAAACCGGCAACGATTTGTAGGCGTAAGTCGCTATGCGCGCCCGACCGCAAATCGGTGATCTTCCATGCGCTGTGATCTTATTGATATCTATCTCTCACCACCACTTCACGCCCCCAGGAGTGCGACGTGCGGAGATCCCGTCTTGCCACCCTCGCCCTGACCCTGGCCGCCTCGGTCGGGGTCACCCTGTCTCTGGCCGCCCCCGCCCAGGCGGCCCCGTCCGACCGCTACGTCGCGCTCGGCGACTCGTACGCCTCCGGCGTCGGTGCCGACAGCTACACCTCCGAGAGCGGTAACTGTCTACGCAGCACCAACGCCTACCCGGCGCTCTACAACACCAACATCAAGCCCGCGTCGTACCGGTCGGTCGCCTGCTCCGGCGCCACCACCACGGACGTCATCAACAGCCAGCTCTCCGCGCTCTCCTCGACCACCACGCTGGTCAGCGTCACGGTGGGCGGCAACGACGTCGGCTTCGCCAACATCATGAGCACCTGCGTGCTCCAGGGGGAGACCCAGTGCGTGGCGGCCGTGCAGTCCGCCATGAACGTGGCCCGCACCTCGATGCCGGGCCGGCTCGCCAACGTCTACAACGGCATCAAGAGCCGGGCGCCCTCGGCCCGCGTCGTGGTGGTCGGCTACCCGGTCTTCTACCAGCTCGGCACCACCTGCGTCGGCCTCAGCGCGACGTCCCGGGCGAAGATCAACGAGGGCATCAACCTGCTCGACGACATCACCCGCACGGCCGCCGTCTCGGCCGGCTTCACCTTCGCCGACGTGCGCTCCATCTTCGTCGGCCACCAGCTGTGCAGCTACGGGACGAAGTGGCTGCACGCGCTCAACGTGCTGAGCCTGAGCAAGTCGTACCACCCGACGGCGGCCGGGCAGTCCGGCGGCTACTACCCGGTCTTCCGGGCCGCCGCCGGCTGACCCGGCCCACGGCAGCGGCACGCCTCCCATGGGGGCGTGCCGCTTCGCCGTGCCCGGCGGCGGGTGCGTCCGTCAGGCCGGGAGGACCTTCTCGATCGCCGCGCGCAGCTCGGGGTCCTCGGGCGTGACCTGCGGGCCGAATCGCGCGGCCGGCGTGCCGTCCGGCGCGACGAGGAACTTCTCGAAGTTCCAGCGCACGTCGCCGGTGTGTCCCTCGGCGTCCGGCGTGGACACCAGCTCCGCGTAGAGCGGGTGCCGGTCCGGCCCGTTGACGTCGACCTTCTCCGTCAGCGGGAACGTCACGCCGTAGTTGACCTGGCAGAACTCCTCGATCTCGGCGGCGCTGCCCGGCTCCTGGCCGGCGAACTGGTTGCACGGCACCCCGAGCACCGTCAGCCCGCGTCCGGCGTACGTGTCGGCGAGTTCCTGGAGGCCCGCGTACTGCGGGGTGAGGCCGCAGCGGGAGGCCACATTGACCACGAGCAGGGCGCGGCCGCGGTAGCGGCCGAGGTCGGCCGGGCCGCCGGTGAGGGCGTCGATCTGGACGTCGAAAACGGTCATGGGACGAGGCTACGGCCCTCGTGCCCACCGTCCCGCGTCACCCGTGAAATCGATGCATCTACATCTTGACGAAGTGGTGACGCCGTGAGTAGCGTCTCAGCAATCAATTTGGAAAGTTTCCTAACTATTGGAGGGACGCCGTATGAAGAGATCGCTCCGCCGGGCCCTGTGGGCCACCGGCGCCGTGGTCGCGCTCGCGGTCGCCGCGGTGCCCATGACCACCGCGTCGGCCGCCGGCAGCGTCACCGCCACGTTCGCCAAGGTGCAGGACTGGGGCACCGGCCACGAGGGGCGGGTGACAGTCACCAACGGCACCAGTTCCACCGTCAACGGCTGGCGCATCGAGTTCACGCTGCCCTCCGGCACCTCGATCAGCAGCTCCTGGGACGCCGACATCACCCGCAGCGGTGACCGCTACGTGGCGGTCAACAAGAGCTGGGCCGCGACGCTCGCCCCCGGCGCCAGCTTCAGCTGGGGCTACAACGGCACCGGCGCGTACAAGGCGCCGGTGAGCTGCACGATCAACGGCGGCTCCTGCACCGGTGGCGGCACGCCGACGACCACCGCGCCGACCACGGCGCCGCCCACCACGGCGCCGCCCACCACGGCGCCGCCGACGACCGCTCCGCCGACCACGCAGCCGCCCACCACGCCGCCGCCCGGTGGCAAGAAGATCGTCGGCTACTTCGCCGAGTGGGGCGTCTACGCCCGCAACTACCACGTCAAGAACATCCACACGAGCGGCTCGGCCGCGAAGCTGACCCACATCCTGTACGCCTTCGGCAACACCACGGGCGGCCGGTGCAGCATCGGGGACAGCTACGCCGACTACGAGAAGGCGTACACCGCGGCGGACAGCGTCGACGGCGTCGCCGACACCTGGGACCAGCCGCTGCGCGGCAGCTTCAACCAGCTGCGCAAGCTCAAGAAGATGTACCCGAACCTGAAGGTGCTCTGGTCCTTCGGCGGCTGGACCTGGTCCGGCGGCTTCACCCAGGCCGCGCAGAACCCGGCCGCGTTCGCCGACTCCTGCTACTCCCTGGTCAAGGACCCGCGCTGGGCGGACGTCTTCGACGGCATCGACATCGACTGGGAGTACCCGAACGCCTGCGGCCTCCAGTGCGACAGCAGCGGCCCGAACGCGTTCAAGAACGTGATCTCGGCGCTGCGGGGCAAGTTCGGCTCCAGCTTCCTGGTCACCGCGGCGATCACCGCCGACGGCAGCAACGGCGGCAAGATCGACGCCACCGACTACGCCGGCGCCGCGAACAACCTCAACTGGCTGATGCCGATGACGTACGACTACTTCGGCGCCTTCAACGCCCAGGGACCGACCGCGCCGCACTCGCCGCTCTACTCCTACGCGGGCATCCCGCAGCAGGGCTTCTGGTCGGACGCGGCGATCCAGAAACTCAAGTCCAAGGGCGTACCGTCCAGCAAGCTGCTGCTCGGCGTCGGGTTCTACGGACGCGGCTGGACCGGCGTGACCCAGGCCGCACCCGGCGGCAGCGCCACCGGCGCGGCCCCGGGCACCTACGAGGCGGGCATCGAGGACTACAAGGTGCTCAAGAACAGCTGCCCGGCCACCGGCACCGTCGCCGGCACGGCGTACGCCAAGTGCGGCAGCAACTGGTGGAGCTACGACACCCCGTCGACCATCGGCGGGAAGATGAGCTACGCCAACAGCCAGGGCCTCGGTGGCGCGTTCTTCTGGGAGCTCTCCGGTGACACCAGCAACGGTGAGCTGATCGGCGCCATCAAGGGCGGTCTCGGCTGAGCCGAGGGCCGACGCACCACCCACCCGGCGGGGAGGGGCCGCACCGGCCCCTCCCCGCCCGCGTGCCGTCCTGGCCGAGCGCGCCGATCCGGGTCAGGATGGGGAGTCACCCGGCCGCCCGGGCCGGATGTGGCACACTCGCCGCTCGACGAGTCCACGCGACGGGAGGACAGATGGGTCGCAGCCACCGGGGCCGGTTCACCGGGCTCGCCCTCCTCGCGCTCCTGCCGGCGGCCCTGGCCGCCTGCGGCTCGGGCGGCCAGGGCGGCGACACCCCGCCCAGCGGGAAGGCGCCGGCCGAGGAGGCGGCGGTCAAGAGCCGGGAACGCGTGCAGGCGTACCTGGACGCGCTGACCGCCCGCGACGCCGCCGCCGGCCGCAGCCAGCTCTGCGCGCCCATGCACGCCGCCTTCGACTCCGCCGCCACCGGCCCGAACGGCGACTTCGCCGACCACTTCACGGTGCCCGAGGCGACGATCACCGAGGTCCGCTCCGGCCCGAACGGCCAGGAGGTCAGCGCCTCGATCACGGTTGCCGCCGGCTCGCGTAAGGCCGCCCGGTCGCTGCTGTTCACCGTCACCCGCAACGGCGCGGACTGGTGCATCTCCGGCGAGGCGCCCGGCGAGCGCGCGGTCGAGCCGACCGCCGACCCGGCGGGGCCGCCGCCGGCGACGGCGCCCTCACCAGTGTCCTCCCAGTGACCGGAACCATCCCCCTCGGCGGTGAGTGATCACGACGGTCGCCGTACGCTTTCCTTCATGCGCCATGAGTGGCATCAGCTGAGTCACCCCGCCGTGGGTAGCCCTGGTCTGCAGACCAGCCGACCGACCGCCGACTCCGCCGAGGACGCGGCCCTCGGCCTCGACCGCTGGCGGGAGCTGCCGCGCGCGCAGACCCCGCCCTGGGACGACCCGGCCCAGGTCGCCGAGGTCTGCCGGGTGCTGGACACGGTGCCCTCCGTGGTCGCGCCCTACGAGGTCGACCAGTTGCGGCAGCGGCTCGCGCTGGTCTGCGAGGGCAAGGCGTTCCTGCTCCAGGGCGGCGACTGCGCGGAGACCTTCGCCGACAACACCGAGAGCCACCTGCTCGCCAACGCCCGCACGCTGCTCCAGATGGCCATCGTGCTCACCTACGGCGCGTCGCTGCCGGTGGTCAAGGTCGCCCGGGTCGCCGGCCAGTACACCAAGCCCCGGTCCCTGCCGACCGACGCCCGCGGCCTGCCCGCCTACCGCGGCGACATGATCAACTCCCTGGAGGCCACGCCGGAGGCGCGGGTCGCCGACCCGCAGCGCATGATCCGGGCGTACGCCAACTCGGCCGCCGCGATGAACATGCTCCGGGCGTACCTGGCCGGCGGGCTGGCCGACCTGCACGCCGTGCACGACTGGAACAAGGACTTCGTCCGGCGGTCCCCGGCCGGCGAGCGCTACGACGCGATCGCCCGCGAGATCGACCGGGCGCTGGCCTTCATCCGGGCCTGCGGGATGACCGACGACGAGGCGCTGCGCACCGTCACGCTGCACTGCTCGCACGAGGCGCTCGCGCTGGAGTACGACCGGGCGCTGACCCGGATCTCCAACGGCAAGGCGTACGGCCTGTCCGGGCACTTCCTCTGGATCGGCGAGCGGACCCGGCAGATCGACGGCGCGCACATCGACTTCATCTCCCGCATCGCCAACCCGATCGGCGTCAAGCTCGGCCCGACGACCACCCCGGACGAGGCGATCGAGCTCTGCGAGAAGCTCAACCCGGACAACATCCCCGGCCGGCTCACGCTGATCAGCCGGATGGGCAACCACCGGGTCCGGGACGCGCTGCCGCCGATCGTCGCCAAGGTCACCGCCGCCGGCGCCAAGGTCGTCTGGCAGTGCGACCCGATGCACGGCAACACGCACGAGTCCTCCAACGGCTACAAGACCCGGCACTTCGACCGGATCGTCGACGAGGTGCTCGGCTACTTCGAGGTGCACCGGGGTCTGGACACCCACCCGGGTGGCCTGCACGTCGAGCTGACCGGCGAGGACGTCACCGAGTGCCTCGGCGGCGCCCAGGGCATCGAGGACCTCGACCTGCCCGACCGGTACGAGACGGCCTGCGACCCCCGGCTGAACACCCAGCAGTCGCTGGAGTTGGCGTTCCTGGTGGCGGAGATGCTCCGTGGGTGAGGTCATCGATCTGCGGACGGACACCGTGACCCGGCCGACGCCGCGGATGCGGGAGGCGATGGCCGCCGCCGAGGTGGGCGACGACGTCTACGGCGAGGACCCGACGGTCACCGCGCTGGAGACCGAGGTGGCCGCGCTGTTCGGCCACGAGGCGGCGCTGTTCGCCCCGAGCGGCTCGATGGCCAACCAGATCGCGCTCCAGTTGCACGTACCGCCCGGCGACGAGTTGCTCTGCGACGCCGACGCGCACGTGGTCACGTACGAGGTCGGCGCCGCCGCCGCGTACGGGGGGATCTCCTCGCGGACCTGGCCCGCGGTGGGCGCGGAGCTGGACCCCGACGTGGTCGCCGGGATGATCCGGCCGGACGGCTACTTCGCGGTGCCCACGCGGGCGATCGCCGTGGAGCAGACCCACAACCGGGGCGGCGGTGGGGTGATCCCGCTGCCGACGCTGCGCCGGATGCGTGCGGTCGCCGACGAGCACGGGGTGGCCCTGCACTGCGACGGCGCGCGGATCTGGCACGCGCACGTGGCCGACGGGGTGCCGCTGGCCGGGTACGGCGTGCTGTTCGACACGCTCTCGGTCTGCCTCTCCAAGGGCCTCGGCGCGCCGGTCGGCTCGCTGATCGTGGGCAGCGCGGAGAAGATCGCCCGGGCGCGGTTCCTGCGCAAGCGGATGGGCGGCGGCATGCGGCAGGTCGGCATCCTCGCCGCCGCGGGCCGGTACGCGCTGGCGCACCACGTCGAGCGGCTGGCCGACGACCACGTCAAGGCGGCCCGGCTGGCCGAGGCGGTCGCCCCGCACGGGGTGCTCGCGTCGGTGGTGCGGACCAACATCGTGCCGCTGGACCTGACCAAGCACCCGCTGGACGCGCACACGCTGGCGGCGGCCGCGCGGGCGGAGGGGCTGCTGATCTCGGTGCTCGGCCCGCGTACCGCCCGGCTGGTCACCCACCTGGACGTCACCGACGCGCAGATCGACCGCGCCGCCACCATCCTGAACACCGCCCTGCGCGCCTGACCCACTCCGGGTCTGGGGTGATCAAGGAGTTCGTGTCCGAATCCGCGCCGGAGCGGGACACGAACTCCTTGATCACCGGAGTGATGCGGGGAGGGGAGCGAACCCCGTCAAGGGTGGAGGCGTTTGAGGGTGGCGATGTCGGCGGCGTGGCCGATGTGCTTCTCCGTGGGGGTCTCCACCAGCACGGGCACGCCGGCGGTCGCCGGATGCCGCATCAGCTCGGCGAACGCCGGCTCGCCGATGGTGCCCTTGCCGATGTTCTCGTGCCGGTCGCGGGTGGAGCCGCACAGGTCCTTCGAGTCGTTCGCGTGCACCAGCCGCAGCCGGTCCGCGCCCACAGTGGCGACCAGCGTGTCGAGGGTGGCGGTCATGCCGCCCTCGGCGGCCAGGTCGTGACCGGCCGCCCAGGCGTGACAGGTGTCGAAGCAGACCCCGAGCATCGGGTGCCGGTCGACCGCGTCCAGGTAGGGGCCGAGGTGCTCGACCCGGGACGCCAGTGACCGCCCGCCGCCGGCGCTCGGCTCGACCAGCAGCATCGGCCCGCCGGTGGCCGCGATCTCGTCGAGCAGCGGGAGCAGCGCCTCCCGGACCTGCCGCAGGGCCGGCTCGTCGTGACCGGCGTCGACCGAGCTGCCGGCGTGGAACACCACGCCCTCGGCGCCGATCGCCCGGCCCCGCCGCAGCGCGTGGGCCAGCGTCTCCGTCGACCGGGTCACCGTCGCCGGGGTGGGGGAGCCCAGGTTGACCAGCAGCGACGCGTGGATGAACACGGGCAGCCCGCGCTCGCCGCAGCCGTCGCGGAACAACGTGTCCTGCGCCGGGTCACCGGCCGGCAGCGCCCAGCCGCGCGAGTTCGAGACGTAGACCTGCACCACCTCGGACTCGGCCGCGTCCGCGTACGGCAGGGCCGCCCGGGCCAGGCCGCCGGAGGTGGGGGTGTGCGACCCCACCCGCCGGCGCCCGTCACACGCGTTCACAGGCACGTCACCGTGACCGTCGTACCCGGCGGCACAGGCGTGTTCTCGGCCGGGTTCTGCAGCCGCGCGATGCCGTTCGGGTTGAGCTGGACGTTGACCGGGAAGCCCTGGCTCTCCAGCGTCTGCTTGGCCTGCTGGCAGGGCATGTCGATCACCCGGGGGACGGCCACCTGCGGCGGGCCCTTGCTGATCTCCAGCTTGACCTGGGCGCCCTTCTCCACGCCGGTGCCGTCGGCCGGGCTCTGGCCGAGGATCTCGTCCTTCGGCTTGTCGGAGTCCTTGACGTTCTCCACCGGCTTCAGCCCGAGCTGCGCGAGGATGGTGCGCGCCTCGGTGAGGCTCTTGCCGACCAGGTTGGGCACCGTCACCGGGGCGCGGCCCTTGCTGAGGATCACCGTCACCTTCGCCCCGGGCTTGACCACTGTGCCCACCTTCGGGTCGGTGGCCAGCACCACACCCGCGGGCAGCGTGTCGTCGTACCGGGAGGAGCCCTTGGCCACGACCAGGTTGGCGCCCTCCAGCTCGGCCTGGGCCAGCGCGTAGTCCTTGCCCACCACGTCCGGCACCGGCAGCCGCTCCGGACCGAGCGACAGGGTCAGCGTGATCGTGCCGCCCTTGACGATCCGCGCGGCCGAGCCGGGCGACTGCCCGAGCACCGTGTCCTTCGGGACCTGCTCGTCGTGGCGCGGGGTGGCGTACTTCAGCGTGAAGCCGCCACGCTGGGCCTGCGCCTCCGCGTCGGCCTTGGTCAGGCTCACCATCTGCGGCGCGACCGTGTAGCGGCCCACGCCGAACCACCAGCCACCCACCGCGGCGACCAGGCCGAGCACCACGACCGCCGCGGCGACGGCCAGCCGGCCGCGCGGCGAGCCCATGATCCGGGTACGCAGGGCGGCGAACCCGGTCCCCGGGACGTCCTCCTCGACGGCGCGGCGCCGGTGCGGGCGCTGTGCGGCGCCGCCCTCGGGCAGCCGCGCCCACGCCGGGCGCTCGACCGGCTGGAGCGCGGCCACCATCTGGGTCGGCTGGCTCAGGACCGCGGTGTCGTCACTGAGCTGCGGCAGCACGGTGGTGTGCGCGTGCGGGTCGCCCAGCTGGTCGCGGACCGCCTGCACCTCGCTCAGCAGCGCCGCGGCGTCGGCCGGGCGGCCGGCCGGATCGCGTCGGGTGGCCCGCGCGACGAGCGCGTCGAGAGCCGGCGGCAGCGTCGGCACCAGCGTCGACGGCGCCGGTACGTCCCGGTCGACGTGCTGCCACGCGACCTCCACCGGACGGTCGCCGTCGTAGGGCACCCGGCCGGTGAGCATCTCGAACAGCACGATGCCGGCCGAGTAGACGTCGGTGCGCGGGTCCGCGTGGCCCTGGGTGACCAGCTCCGGCGCCACGTACGCCACCGTCGCCATGAGCTGGTTGCCGTTCTCGTCCTCGGCGCTGGCCTCGACGGCCCGGGCCAGCCCGAAGTCGGCCACCTTGACCACGCTGTCGACCAGGTTGCGGCTGCCGCCGGTGGGCACCTCGGCGACCAGCACGTTCTCCGGCTTGACGTCGCGGTGCACCAGGCCGGCCCGGTGCGCGGCGGCGAGCGCGGCGAGCATCTGCTCGGTGATCGCGAGCGCCTCGTCCGGGTTGAGCCGGCGGCGCTCGGCGAGCACGTCGCGCAGCGTGCGGCCGCGGACGTACTCCATCACCAGGTACGGCAGGCCCGCGTGGATGCCCTGGTCGTAGACCGCCACCACGTTCGGGTGGGTGAGCCGGGCGATGGTCTTGGCCTCGTCGGTGAAGCGTTCGACGAAGCCGGCCATCCGGGCCTTGGCCTGCGGCGCCTGGGTCGGGTGAATGATCTTGACCGCCACGGTGCGCTCCAGGCGCTCGTCGGTGGCGGTGTACACGGTCGCCATGCCGCCTCGGGCGACGCGCCCGCGAATGCGGTAGCGCCCCTCGATCAGCGAGCCCAGCAACGTGTCGGCGACCTGTGTGTCCATCGGCAGGCAGTCTATGTGTCGGAAGGATGAAGGTAGAACAGGATGCTACCGCCGGGTTGCGACACGGGGGGACCGCCGCGCTCCCGGCGGTGGTGCGGGGTGCCGTGCACCGGGCCCGGCGGGCACGTGGCAGGGTGGTCGGGTGACCGATTCCGTACCCGCCGAGACCGGCCCCGACCTGGCCGGACCGGCCGACCCGGCCGGCTGGCTGACGCTGCCCGACGTGGCCGAGCGCCTGGACCTGTCGATCAGCAAGGTGCACCAGATGATCCGCGACCGTGAGCTGATCGCGGTGCGCCGCGACGGCGTCCGCCGGATCCCGGCCGACCTGGTGGCCAACAGCACCGTGCTCAAGCACCTGCCCGGCGTGCTCAACCTGCTCGCCGACGCCGGTTATGACGACGAGGAGGCGCTGCGCTGGCTCTACCGGGAGGACCCCAGTCTTCCCGGCACCCCCGCCGTGGCCCTCGGCGGCGACCTGGCCCGAGAGGTCAAACGCCGAGCCCAGGCCGTCGCCTTCTAACCCACCCCGTCGCCAACCCCGTCGATCATGAAGTTGGCGGCACGATCGGAGATCGACTTCGCCGCCAACTTCATGATCGACGCCCGCAAGGGGGCGAGGGGCGGTCAGGCGGGGCGGCGGGTGGCGGCTATGGCCAGGTCGACCAGGGCCTGACGGGCCTCGGTGTCCAGGTCGACAGCGGTGAGCGCGGCCAGGGCGCTCTCGGTGAGCGCGGCGATGTGCCGCTCGGCCCGATCCAGCGCGCCGCTGCTGGTGATCAGCTCGCGCAGCCGATCCACCCCGGCCGCGTCCAGGTCCGGTACGCCGAGCCCGGCCAGCAGCGCCTCCCGGCCGGCCGGGTCGAGCGTCTCCAGGGCGGCCGCCACCAGGTACGTCCGCTTGCCCTCGCGCAGGTCGTCGCCGGCCGGCTTGCCGGTGCGCTCCGGGTCGCCGAACACCCCCAGCACGTCGTCGCGGAGCTGGAACGCCTCACCCAGCGGCAGCCCGTACGCCGAGTACGCGGCGTGCACCTCCGGCGGCGCGCCGGCCAGCGCGGCGCCGAGCAGCAGCGGGCGCTCGACCGTGTACTTCGCCGACTTGTACCGGGCCACCTTGGCCGCCCGGTCCAGCGAGGTGTCCCCGGTGGCCTGGGTCAGCACGTCCAGGTACTGCCCGACTGTCACCTCGGTGCGCATCTCGTCGAAGACCGGCCGGGCCCGGGCCACTGTGGCCGGCGGCAGGCCGGAGGAGTGCAGCAGCTCGTCGGACCAGACCAGGCACAGGTCGCCCAGCAGGATCGCCGCGGCGTCGCCGAAGGAGTCCGCGTCGCCGCCCCAGCTCGCCGCGCGGTGCCGGGCGGCGAACCGCCTGTGCATCGCCGGCTCGCCGCGCCGGGTGTCCGACCGGTCCATCAGGTCGTCGTGGATCAGCGCGCTGGCCTGTACGAACTCCAGCGCGGCCAGGGTGGCGACGACCTGGTCGGAGTCGACCCCGCCGGCGCCCCGGTAACCCCAGTAGCCGAACGCCGGGCGCAGCCGCTTGCCGCCGCCCAGCACGAACGCCTCGATCGCCTCGGCGACGGGCAGCAGGCCGTCGTCGACGGCGGTCAGCCAGCCGCGCTGGCCGGCGAGGAACTCGGTCAGCGCCTTGTCGATCCGCTGGCGCAGGCCGGCGCGATCGACGGGGGATACGGGAGCAGCGTGGGTCACGCCACGACGCTAGCGGTTCGCACCCGCTCTCGTCGTGCCCGGCGTCCCGGCGTGCCTCGTGCGTCACCGGGACGGACGGTCGCGCAGGTGGCGCGGCACGCCGGACGGCAGGTACGGGCGGGCCGTGGTGAGCGCTCGCGCGTACCCCCGGGTGGCCGGGCCGGGCGGCGCGTGCGCCAGGCCGCGGCGGAACGCGGTGAGCTGGCCGACGGCCCGGTGGGAACCGGACCGGACCGCGTCGAGCAGCGCCTCGCCGGCCACCGCGCACGCCTCGGGCACCGCGCCCAGGCCCAGGTGAGCGCGGGCCAGCCAGCCGCCGTACACGGCGGACCGGCGCGGGCGGCCCCGCGCGCCCACCGCGGGCGTCAGCAGCGGCACGGCGGCGGCCGGACGGCCCAGCGCGACGAGCGTGCGCCCGGTCATCGCCGCCAGTTCGGCCGCGTCGAGCCAGTAGAGCCAGGGCGGCTCCCGGCCGGGCTCCGGCGTACCGGCCCGATCCGCCCCGGCCAGCGCCTGCCCGGCGGCGCGGGGACGCCCGGCGAGCGCGGCGGCGAGCGCCACCCGGTGCAGCAGCAGCGCCCGCAGGCCGGGTGAGGCGCCGGCGCGGCCGGCGGCGTACCCGATCCGGGCC
>NZ_RCVK01000207.1:0-34814 GCF_003667485.1 Micromonospora sp. BL1 | reverse complement strand
GGTGCGGTTGTACGAGCGGCTGGGGTTCTCCCGGGTGGCCGGGTTCACCGAGTGCGCGTTGACGTCAGCGGCCGCGGCTGGGTGAGTCGAACCGGCCGGCGCGGATCTCGCGCAGGGCGCGGCGGCGGGTGTCGCCGCGCAGCGTGTCGACGTAGAGGCGGCCGCGCAGGTGGTCGGTCTCGTGTTGCAGGGCGCGGGCGAGGAAGCCGCTGCCGGTGATGGTGAGCGGTTCGCCGTGCTGGTCGTAGCCGTGTGCGGTGGCGTGCATGGCGCGGGGGGTCGGGAAGTACAGGCCGGGGATGGACAGGCAGCCTTCCTCGTCGTCCTGGAGTTCGTCGGACACCTCCAGGGTGGGGTTGACCATGTGGCCGCGGTGGCCGTCGGCGTCGTAGACGAACACCTGGGCGTTGACGCCGATCTGGGGTGCGGCGACGCCGGCGCGGCCGGGTGCGCCGAGCAGCGTGTCCATCAGGTCGGTGACGAGGGCGCGCAGTTCGGCGTCGAAGCTGGTGACGGGTTCGCTGGGGGTGCGCAGCACGGGGTCGCCGATGATCCGGATGGGGCGCATAGTCATGTCCGGAAGGCTATCCGTTGCTTACCGTTCGCGGGTGTCCGGTGGGGTGTCCAGCAGGCCGGTGTCGGCGATGCGGTCGCGCAGGGGCCGGCGGCGCAGGGCGGCGAGGACCGCGTACAGCTCGTCGGCGAGTGGTACCGGCAGTTCGGTGTCGAGGTGGCGTACGGCGGTGGTGGTGGCGGCCCATTCGGCTTCGACGGCGGGCAGCAGGGCGCGGGCGCGGTCGGTGAGGGTGACGATGCGGTGGCGGGCGTCGGCGCCGGGGCTCAGGTCGACGAGGCCGGCGCGGCGCATCTGGGCGACGGTCTGGCTGGCGGCGGAGTGGGTGACGCCGACGCGGGCGGCGAGGTCGCGGATGGGCAGTGGGCCGTCGGCGACGAGCGCGCGGACGACCGGTGAGTAGCGGGGCCGGTAGTCGGTGAGGCCGAGCCGCTGGTGGACGGCGGCGACGTCGCCGTCGAGGACGTCCAGGACGTGGCGTAGCAGGGTGCCGAGGGCGTCGCGGTGGGGGGCGGTCACGTCCACTAATGTAACAGCGCTGTTGTATCTGACCCGGGGAGGCCGCACATGTATCCACCGATCGAGCCGTACGCGCACGGCATGCTGGACGCCGGGGACGGGCAGCGCGTGTACTGGGAGACGTGCGGCAACCCGGACGGGCTGCCGGCGCTCGTGGTGCACGGTGGGCCCGGGTCGGGCGCGGGCGCGTCCTGGCGGCGGCTGTTCGACCCGGCCGCGTACCGGATCGTGCTGTTCGACCAGCGTGGCTGCGGGCGCAGCACTCCCCCGGCGTCGGATCCGGCGACCGACCTGTCGGTGAACACCACCGGGCATCTGCTGGCCGACATGGAGGCGCTGCGCGCGCACCTGGGGATCGACAGGTGGCTGCTGTGCGGCGCGTCGTGGGGGTCGTCCCTGGCCCTGGCGTACGCGCAACGGCACCCGCAGCGGGTGAGCGCGCTGGTGCTGTTCAGCGTGGTCGCCAACACCAGCCGCGAGATCGAGTGGCTGACCCGGGACATGGGCCGGGTCTTCCCGCAGGAGTGGGCGCGGTTCCGCGACGGGGTGCCCGAGGCCGACCGCGACGGTGACCTGTCGGCCGCGTACGCCCGGCTGGTCGCCGACCCGGACCCGGCGGTGCGGGACAAGGCGGCGCGGGACTGGTGCGACTGGGAGGACGTGCACGTGTCCCTGGCCGGCGGGTACGCGCCGAGTCCCCGGTACGCCGACCCGGTGTTCCGGTACGGGTTCACCCGGCTGGTGACGCACTACTTCGCCAACCGGGGTTTCCTGCCCGACGGGCAGCTGCTGCGCGACGCGGGCCGCCTCGCCGGCATTCCGGGGGTCCTGGTGCAGGGCCGGCTGGACGTCAGCGGCCCGCCGGACATCGCCTGGCAGCTGACCCGGGACTGGCCGGACGCGCGGCTGGAGATCGTGGAGTCCGGCGGCCACGGCGGCGGGCACGGCATCGGCGAGCGGGTGGTCGCCGCGCTGGACGCGTTCGCCGCCGGCCGGAGCCCCGCCCCCGGCTAGAGCCGCCGCCCGAGGCCGGGCAGCCGGGGCGGCGGACAGCCCGTCAGCCGGCGAGCAGGGCGCGGATCGGGGCGGCCTTGGCGGCGGCCTCGGCGACCTCCGCGGCCGGATCGCTGTCCCAGGTGATGCCGCCGCCGGCCCACAGGTGCAGCAGGTCCCCGTCGGCGGCGGCGGTGCGGATGGTCAGGCCCAGGTCGAGCCGGTCGGGCCCGACCCAGCCGAGCGCGCCCATGCCCGCGCCGCGCCCGACCGGCTCCAGCGCGGCGATGCGCGCCAGGGCGGCGTGTTTGGGCGCGCCGGTGACCGACCCGCCGGGGCACACCGCGCGCAGCAGGTCGGCCAGGCCCAGACCGTCGGCGGGCGCCGCCGACACGGTGGACTCCGCCTGCCACAGGTCACACCAGCGGCGTACGGCGAACAGCTCGTCGACGCGCACCGAGCCGGTACGGGCCACCCGGGCCAGGTCGTTGCGTTCCAGGTCGACGATCATGACGTGTTCGGCGCGTTCCTTGGCCGAGGCGAGCAGGTCGCGGCGTCCGGCGGGAGTGGCCGGCCGGGTGCCCTTGATCGGGCGGGTCACCAGCCGGCCGCGCTCGACCGCGACGAGGGTCTCCGGGGAGGCGCAACCCAGCGCCCAGCCGGGGCCGTGCAGGGTGCCGCCGTAGCGGGCGCCGGGTAGCGCGGCGAGGCGGGCCAGCGCGGGCAGCGGATCACCGGCGTACGGGGCGGCGGCGTGGCCGACGACGTTGACCTGGTAGACGTCGCCACGGGCGATGGCCTCGCGGACCGCGCCGACGGCGGCGGCGTGCGCGGCCGGGGTCCAGCTGTCCCGCCAGCCTCCGAGCCGCCACGGCGCGGGGGCCGGCGGCCGGGGCGCCGCCGGGCGGTCGGTGTGGTGGTAGACGACCACCACCAGGTCGGGCAGCGCCGGCGCGGGGCTCGGCGCGCCGGGCGACACGCCGATGGCGTACGCGCCGGCGGCGGCGGACAGGTACAGCGCGGCCCCGCACACTCCGGCACCGGCGTCGTGGCGGCCGGGGCGCGACAGGTCGTCGCGGGTGATGCCGTGCGCGGCGAGGAAGCGTTGTGCCAGGTCGGCGGGGTCGCCGCCGTCGCCGATCGACCAGTGCAGGCGGGCGGTCTCGACGAGCCGGCGGCGGCATCCGGGCGGCGCGCCGGGAACATCGACCTCCACCTGTGGGAGCGCTTCCACGACGTCCGGGCCGTTACGGGTCATCCGTTCAGCCCATTCTGGGTGAACATGACGCATCCTTGCTCGTTGCCGCTCAGTTTTCCTTGGTACTGTGCGTCACTGGTCATGTGAACCATGACACAGTGCCCCCACAGTCCGGAGAACCCGATGTGTCAGCACCAGCCCACCTGCCCCTCCGCCGACGCGACCGACCGCGAGGCCGCCCGCGTCCTTGCCTGCTTCCCTGAGCAGGGCTGGAGCCTGCTCTGCAACGGCGTCATCGTCTTCGAGGACACCGGTGAGCTGCTCCCCGACGGGCGCACCATCGCCCCGCACCGGGGTCCGGCCCGCCACGCCCTCGTCGCCTGAGCGATCACGCAGCGTCAGTGAGCGTACGCGCCGGTCATGACCGTCCGGCGCACCGGCCGGGGCGGCGACAGCCCACCGCCCCGGCGTCAGCCGCTCAGTCCTCGAACGCCTCCGGCGCGGGGCACGAGCACACCAGGTTCCGGTCGCCGTACGCGCCGTCGATGCGCCGCACCGGCGGCCAGTACCGGCCCGCCCGGTCCACACCCGCCGGGTAGGCGCCCACCGACCGCGGGTACGGGTGCGGCCACTCGTCGGCGGACACCATCGCCGCGGTGTGCGGCGCGTTGGACAGCGGGTTGTCCCCCGCCGGCCACTCCCCCGAGCCGACCTTGTCGATCTCCGCCCGGATCGCGATCATCGCGTCGCAGAAGCGGTCCAGCTCAGCCAGGTCCTCGCTCTCGGTCGGCTCCACCATCAGCGTCCCGGCCACCGGGAACGACATCGTCGGCGCGTGGAAGCCGTAGTCGATCAGCCGCTTCGCCACGTCGTCCACGCTCACACCGGTGGCCTTGGTCAGCGGCCGCAGGTCCAGGATGCACTCGTGCGCGACCAGGCCCTTGTTGCCGGCGTACAGCACCGGGAAGTGGTTGCGCAGCCGCGCCGCCACGTAGTTCGCCGCCAGCACCGCCACGCCGGTGGCGCGGGCCAGCCCGTCGGCGCCCATCATCCGCAGGTACGCCCACGGGATCGGCAGGATCCCCGCCGACCCGTGGTTCGCCGCCGAGATCGCCGGCCGCCCGTCGGCGCGCGCACCGAGGGGGTCACCGGGCAGGAACGGCGCCAGATGCGACCGCACCGCCACCGGCCCCACACCCGGGCCGCCGCCGCCGTGCGGAATGCAGAACGTCTTGTGCAGGTTCAGGTGCGACACGTCCGCCCCGAACCGGCCCGGCTTGGCGAACCCGACCAGCGCGTTGAGGTTCGCGCCGTCGACGTACACCTGACCGCCCGCGTCGTGGACCTTCGCGCACAACTGCGCGATGCCGGTCTCGTACACGCCGTGCGTCGACGGGTACGTCACCATGATCGCGGCGAGCGCGTCCCGGTGCTTGTCGATCTTCGCGTCGAGGTCGACCAGGTCGACGTTGCCGTCGGCGTCGCAGCCGACCACCACCACCCGCATGCCGGCCATCACCGCCGACGCGGCGTTGGTGCCGTGCGCCGACGACGGGATCAGGCACACGTCACGGTGACCCTCGCCGCGCTCCCGGTGGTAGCCGCGGATCGCCAGCAGCCCGGCCAGCTCACCCTGCGACCCGGCGTTGGGCTGCACGCTGACCGCGTCGTAGCCGGTCACCTCCGCCAGCCAGCCCTCCAGCTGCGCGATCAGCTCCCGGTACCCGGCGGTCTGCTCGTCCGGCGCGAACGGGTGCAGGTGCGCGAACTCCGGCCAGGTGATCGGCTCCATCTCGGTGGTGGCGTTGAGCTTCATGGTGCACGACCCCAGCGGGATCATGCCGCGGTCCAGCGCGTAGTCGAAGTCGGCCAGGCGGCGCAGGTACCGCAGCATCGCCGTCTCCGAGTGGTGGCTGTGGAACACCGGGTGGGTGAGGAACCCCGACGTGCGGGCCAGCCCGTCCGGCAGGCCCGCGTCGGCGTCGCCGTCGAACCCGTCGACGCCGAACGCCGCCCACACCGCGGCCAGGTGCGCGGCCGTGGTGGTCTCGTCGCAGGAGACGCCGACCCGATCGGCGTCGACCAGCCGCAGGTTCACGTTGCGCGCCGCCGCCGCGGCCACCACGTCGGCGGCGCGGCCCGGCACGATCGCGGTGACGGTGTCGAAGAACGCGACGTCCGCGACCTCGACGCCGCCGGCGCGCAGCCCGGCCGCGAGCCGCGCCGCCGCCTCGTGGGTACGCCGGGCGATGGCCCGCAGGCCGTCCGGGCCGTGGTAGACGGCGTACATGCCGGCCATCACCGCGAGCAGCACCTGCGCGGTGCAGATGTTGCTGGTCGCCTTCTCCCGCCGGATGTGCTGCTCGCGGGTCTGCAACGCCAGCCGGTACGCCGGGTTGCCGTCGGCGTCGCGGGACACCCCGACCAGCCGGCCCGGCAGCATCCGCTCCAGGCCCGAACGCACCGCCAGGTAACCGGCGTGCGGCCCACCGAAGCCCATCGGGACGCCGAAACGCTGCGTGGTGCCCGCGGCGATGTCGGCGCCGACCTCACCCGGCGGGCGCAGCAGCGTCAACGCCAGCAGATCCGCTGCCACCGTCACCAGCGCGCCCACCCCGTGCGCCGCCTCGACCAGGGCGCGGTGGTCCCGGACCGCGCCGGACGCGCCCGGGTACTGCAGGTGCAGGCCGAAGAACTCCGCCGGCAGCTCGTCGCGCTCGACGTCGACCACGCGCACCTCGATGCCGAGCGGCTCGGCGCGGCCGGCGATCACCGCGACGGTCTGCGGCAGCGCGTCGGCGTCGACCACGTACACCGGGCTCTTGCTCCTGGACGCGCGGCGGGCGAGCGTCATCGCCTCGGCCGCGGCGGTGCCCTCGTCGAGCATCGAGGCGTTCGCCGTGGCCAGACCGGTCAGGTCGGTGACCATGGTCTGAAAGTTCAGCAGCGCCTCCAGCCGGCCCTGGCTGATCTCCGGCTGGTACGGCGTGTACGCGGTGTACCAGGCCGGGTTCTCCAGCACGTTGCGGCGGATCACCGCCGGGGTGTGCGTGCCGTGGTAGCCCAGGCCGATCATGGACACGGCGACTGTGTTACGCGACGCCAGGGCACGCAGCTCGGCGATCGCCTCCCGCTCGCTCGCCGGGGCGGGCAGGTCCAGGGTGCCGTGCCAGCGGATCACCTCGGGGATCGCGGCGTCCATCAGCTCGTCGACGGAGCCGTAACCGACGGTGTCCAGCATCCGGCGCTCGTCGTCGCGGCCGGGACCGATGTGCCGGTCGGCGAACTGCTCTGCGGTCATGCGCTGCGCTCCTTGGTGGGGCGAGGTCGACGGGTCGGCCTCCCCCTGAGTCGCGCTGACGCGCTCCACAGCGCCTGCCCACGTGGTCCTTTTGCCTGAGAGGTTCCGGGGAGAATCTGCCCCTTCGGCGCCGTCGGGTAGACGGTCTCTCCCACGTGGGTGGTACCGGCACCCCCAACGCTACCAGCGGGCGTGTTTCCGGCTCATGTCCCGGGGGTTGATCACACCGGCGCCGGGGCCGCCGCCACCCGGTCGGCCAGCGCGCACAGGGTGGCGCCCAGCGGGGCGTCCAGCCGCAGCGCCGCGTAGGTGTCACCGCGGGTGACGCCCTGGTTGACGATCGCCACCGGGATGCCGTGGCGGGCCGCCCGCAGCACGAACCGCCGCCCCGACATCACCGTCAACGACGACCCGAGCACCAGCAGCGCCCGGGCCCGCTCGACGAGCGCGAAACAGTCCGCGACCCGCGGGGCGGGGACCGTCTCACCGAAGAACACCACGTCCGGTTTCAGCATGCCGGCGCCGCAGAGGCCGCAGTCGACGGTGTGGAACCCGGTCACCGCGTCGTCGGGCAGGTCCACGTCGCCGTCGGGGTTGACGCGCGCCACCCGCGCGTCGAAGCCCGGGTTCGCCTCCGACAGGCGCCGATGCAGCTCGTCGCGGCCGGTGGCGTTGCCGCAGTCCAGGCACGTCACCTCGTCGAGACGGCCGTGCAGCTCGATCACGCCGGTGGCGCCGGCGGCGGTGTGCAGCCCGTCGACGTTCTGGGTGATGATCCCGCCGAGCAGCCCGGCCGCCTGCAACCGGGCCACCGCCCGGTGCCCGTCGTTGGGCGCCGCCCGGGCGATCATCTGCCAGCCCAGGTGGCTGCGCGCCCAGTACCGCCGCCGCGCCAGCGGATCCCGGGTGAACTCCTGGTACGTCATCGGGGTGTGCCGGCGCGCCGCGCCGCTGGGCCCCCGGTAGTCCGGAATGCCCGACTCGGTGGACAGGCCCGCGCCGCTGAGCACCACCACGTCCCCGGCGGCCACCAGCCGCGCCAGTTCCTCGAACGCCTCACTCACCCGTCCATCGTCCCTCGCCGGCCCCGCACCTCCCACCCCGCCGCCCGCTCCCCGCCGGCTCTCCCGCCGTCGATCATGAGGTTGGCGGTGTCCGGACCGGCGTGTCGGGCCGCCAACCTCATGATCGACGAGGCCGGTCGCCCGGCGGGGGCCGGTGTGGCGGGCTAGGTTGAGCGCATGCGCGTCGTCATCGCCGGAGGGCACGGAAAGATCGCCAAACTGCTGGAGCGGGAACTGGCCGGACGCGGAGACACCGCGCTCGGACTGATCCGCAACCCCGACCACGCCGCCGCCCTGCGCGCCGCCGGCGCCGAACCCGTCGTGTGCGACCTGGAACACACCGACGTCGACACCCTCGCCGCCCACCTCGCCGGCGCCGACGCGGTCGTGTTCGCCGCCGGCGCCGGCCCCGGCAGCGGCGCCGCCCGCAAGGACACCGTCGACCGGGGCGCCGCCGTGCTCCTCGCCGACGCCGCCGTCCAGGCCGGGGTACGCCGCTACCTGCTGGTTTCCTCCATGGGCGTGGACGCCGCGCCCGCCGACGGCACCGACGACGTGTGGGCGGCGTACCTGCGGGCCAAGAAGGCCGCCGAGGACGACGTCGCCGCACGGGACCTCGACGTGACGGTGCTGCGGCCCGGCCGCCTCACCGACGACGAACCCGCGGGCCGGATCACCCTGGCCCGGCACGCCGAACCCGGCGCGATCAGCCGCGCCGACGTGGCCCGGGTCCTGCTCGCCCTGCTGTACGCCCCGGCCACCGCCGGGCACACCCTGGAACTCGTCGGCGGAGACAGCCCCATCGCCGAGGCGATCGACGCCGTCACCGCCTGACCCACCGCTACGTCCCGGCCCGCCCGCCGCGGCGGACCGGGACGCCGGTCAACGCTGGTGGCGGGACAACGCCGGCTGCGGCGAGCCCCCGCCGCCCTGCGGCAGCTCCCGGGCGATCCGCTCCATCGTGCGCGACAACTGCTCACTGCCGTCGTCGAGGTGCCGGGCCGCCGCCTGCATGTGCGAGATCATCATCTCGCCGAAGATCCGCAACGCCTCGCGCGTGGCCACCGAGTCGTCGAAGCCGCTCCCGGCGGCGCTGCGGTACTCCGTCACCGCCCGCTCGGCCTCCCGCTTCGCCTCCTCCGCCGCCGCCCGCATGTAACTCTCGTACTGGGTACGGGCGTACTCGGCGACCCGGCGCGCGTAGTCGTGGGCCTGCGCGATGATCTGCTCGGCCTCCCGCTGCGCCGCCGACAACAGGTTGACCTCCTTCGCCGCCGGCGTCACCGCCTCGGTACTCGGGATCACCCCGTGCCGGTGCAGCTCCAGATGGTCGTTGAGCCGCTCGTTCTCCGCCCGCAGGTTCGCCACCTGCGCCGCCAGCAGATCCAGCTCGTCGGCCACCTGCAACCGGAACCGGTCCACATCGGTCTGGTCGTAGCCGCGCCGGGTGAACGCCGCCGACCCGAACTCCCACCGCCGGACCCGGTCCGAGGTCAACCGCACCTGCACCGGACCGGACACCTGCTGCGCGTCGTAACTGCTGATCGGACCCGCGCTCACCGGCTCACCTCCGTTGTTGCCGACCTGTCCGCGCCGGTCATCGTCCGCCACGCCGGGCCGTACCAGTGCTTGCCGTAACCCTCGTGATGCACCTGACCCGGCTGGTAACCGGCACCGGTCAACGCCGCCACCGACTGACCCACCATCTCGTCGGAGCCGCACACGTACACGTGCCGCGACCGCCAGTCCCCGTCGGCCAGCACCCGGTCGGCGATGCGCACCGACTCGCCCGGCCGGGCCGGATCCGCACCGGCCACGTACGACACCCGCAGCCACGGATGCGTCGCCGCCAACTTGTCGATCGCCTCGCTGTCGTAGAACTCCGTCCGCGAACGGGCACCCACGTACAGGTCCACCCGCCGGCCCGAACCCTCCGCCGCGACCTGCTCCACGAGCGCCTTCACCGGCGCCCAGCCGGTCCCACCGGCGAGCAGCAGCAGATCCGACGACCCGGCCTGCCACAACGTCAACCGGTCACCCACCGGCGACGCCAGATGGATCTGGTCACCGGCCGCGCACCCGTACACCAGACGCGACGACACCACACCACCCGGCGCGGCCCGCACGTGCAGCTCCACCGTGCCGTCCGGACGCGGCGCGTTCGCCGGCGAGTAGTACCGCCACGACCGCACCGCCGGATGCGACACCCCGATCGACTGACCGGGCGCGAACGGCAACAGATACTGCGGGCGTACCGTCAGCACCGCCACGTCGAACGTGCGCTGCTCGTGCGTCAGCACCTCCGCCACCCACCACGGCGGCGACTGCGCCTCCGCGGCCTGCGCGCCCTCGATCATCACCTGCGCCACGAGCCCGTACGCCGCGGCCCAGTCCGCGGCCAGCTCCTCGGTCCACGCCTCACCGCAGAAGTGCCGCAACGTCGCCAGCAGCGCCTCACCGACCGCCGGGTAGTGCTCGGCGCGCACCGCGAACTTCCGGTGATCCGCGCCGAGATCCCGCAGGAACCCGACCAGCCGGTCCACCTGGTCCACGTGGGACACCACATGCCCCAGCGCCGCCACCAGACGGTCCCGCTGCCCGGCCATGTTCGTGGGGAACATCTGCCGGGTCTCCGGATGCGCCAGGAACAGCGTCGAATAGAAGTAGAGCGGCACCTGGTCGCCGTGCGCGGCGACCAGGGACCAGCTCTGCTTGAGCCGTGCGACGTCCACGCTCAGGCGTCCCCCGCCGACACGACCTGCTCCCGCACCTGCCCGAGCACGACCTGAACGTCGGCGATCACGTCCGCCGGCACACCCAGCTCGACGAGCGTCGCCGTCAGGTGCTCACCGACCTTCGCGTAGTGCCCACCGGTGATGTTCAGCGGCTGATGCGCCTCGGCCAACCCACGACCCGCGTACTCGTTCGGGCCACCGAGCACCACCGCCAGCATCAGCGCCAGGTGCCGCCGCTGCTCCACCATGTCCACGTCGGCGAAGTAGCCGGCCAGATCCGGATCGGCCAGCACCTTGTCGTAGAACAGCTCCACCGCGGCCTTCACCGCGGCCGCGCCGCCGATGCGCTCGTAGTGGGAGATCGGGGTGGTCTCGCTCGTCACCGTCATGCTCGGGTCCTTCCAGCAGGGGTCCGCGGGCAGCGCCGCGGCAGGGGCTCGCCGTCCGGCGCGGCGTCACACAGCGTTCCGCCGTGACGTCGACACGCCGACGACCGGAACGGACCATAGCGCGCCCGCCACGACACTTCACGCCGCCCCTGTCCGGATCCCGAGAACTGTCGATCACGGACAGTCAGCAACCCGGCCGGAGGAGGTGGACGCACCGCAACCGGTCGCACACAAGGCGTCAAGCCGCCCGACGTACCGTCCTTTTCGGACATCACGCGCACACATGCCGTGACCTGCGACGACTCTCACCCGGCCCGGTCCACACCGGCCACCCGCCTCAACCACCAGGCGGAGACCACACCCCGTCACCAAAACACGAATCGCGCCGCACCCTTTTTCGGGCGCGGCGCGATCCCGTCAACGAGACGCGACGCAGGTCACCCCGCCCGCCGCCGAGCCCGGCGCGCCGCCAGCTCGTCACCCACCGACTCCGCCTCCGGCTCCACCGCCGGCACGGCCGGCTCCTGCCCACCCACCGGCTCCGCCGGCAGATGCGACAACGAACCCTGGATCTCCTTGAACGCACCACCGATCGCGATGCCGAACACCCCCTGGCCGCCCTGCAACAGGTCGACCACCTCCTCCGGCGACCGGCACTCGTACACGGTCGTCCCGTCGGAGATCAACGTGATGCCCGCCAGATCGTCCACCCCACGCGACCGCAACGCCTCGATCGCCTTACGGATGTTCTGCAACGACACCCCGGCGTCCAGCAGCCGCTTCACGACCTTCAACACCACCAGGTCGCGGAACGAGTACAACCGCGACGTCCCCGAACCCGACGCGTCACGCACACTCGGCACCACCAGCGCCGTACGCGCCCAGTAGTCCAACTGCCGGTAACTGATCCCCACCGCCGAACACGCGGTCACACCCCGGTAACCGACCTCGCCGTCACCGGCCGGATCGGCCCCCACACCCGCCTGCTGTTCCGCACCCGGACCAGGATCCCGCGGCTCGTGCATCCGGACCAACCTCCCCGCGCCCGTGGCGGTGCCGCGCCGACTCCCCGTACGCGCACCCCTCGACACGGCAACCCTAACGCCGCCCCCCGGACTTCACCCGCAGGAGACACCGCGACACGCCGCGCCGGCCACCGCCACGCCGACCCCGGCCACCCGGCCGGGACACCTCAACCCGCGAAGTCCTCCGGACGCACCTGCTCCAGGAACTCCCGGAACTTCTCCACCTCGTCCTCCTGCTCGTCCGGGATCACGATCCCCGCCTCGCTGAGGACCTGCTCCGCACAACGAATCGGAGCACCCACCCGCAACGCCAACGCGATGGAGTCACTCGGCCGCGCCGACACCCGCACACCGTCACCGAGGAGAAGATCCGCGTAGAACACGTTCTCCTTCAACTCGGTGATCTCCACCGCCCGCAACGGCGCCTGCAACGCCGCCAGCACATCCCGGAGAAGATCGTGCGTCAACGGCCGGGCCGGCTTGACCCCCTGCTGCTCGTAAGCGATCGCCGTCGCCTCGACCGCACCGATCCAGATCGGCAGATAGCGGTCCCCCTCGACCTCCCGCAGCAGGACGATCGGCTGGTTGCTGGGCAACTCCACCCGAACTCCGACCACGCTCAGCTCGCGCACCGCCGCCTCCGTGTCGTCGTCACCTTGCACCGCGCCCTTCCCTGCACGGTACACGGACCAGGACACGGGAGTCCCACGCGCTACGTGCACCACGCCTCGCCGGACGGGCATACCCCGGCAAGCCTACGACACGCTCCACCGACCAGATCTTTCCGCGCCCACCCACGCGGAAGGGCCGGGCGCACACCGCACCCGGCCCCTCCCACGACCTCACCGGCCCAACGTCGACCGCAGCCCCACCCGCACCAACGCCGCGTGCAACCGCTGCGACAACGCCACCAACTCCCGCGCCGTCTCCGCCGCCCGCGCCCGCGCCGCCGGATCACTCTGCCGCGCCAACGGCGCCACCAACTGCGCGAACAACCCGACCTCACGATCCGCCGACAACCGGTACGCCCGCAGATGCCGAGGCTCCAGCCCGTACGCCGCCAGACCCGCCACCGCACTCGCGATGATCAACGCATCCGCGTCGTACCACCCCGGCGGATCCGACACCAGCACACCCAGCCGCTCCAACTCCGCGAGCGTCGACTCGTCCACACCACTACGAGCGATCAGACCCGCCCGGTCCAGCCGCACCTCCGACGACTCGACCGACTCCACCGGCTCCCGGCCCGGAACCTCACCACCCGGACCCACAGCCACCAGATTCGGCCGCCCCCGCCCCGGCGACGGACCAGACCCGTCCCACTGGGCCAACTGCTCCCGGATCACCCGCAACGGCAGGTACTGATCCCGCTGCGCGGTCAACACGAACCGCAACCGCGCCACATCGTCCCAGCCGTACTTCCGATAACCCGCCGGCGTCCGCTGCGGCTCCACCAGGCCCTCGGCCTCCAGGAACCGCAACTTCGAGATCGTGACGTCCGGAAACTCCGGCCGCAACTGCGCCAGCACCTCGCCGATACTCATCAGCGCAGGCGCCCGCGCCGCCCCGGACGGCGTCGAAGCCGCAGGCTCGTTCACCCCCGGCCGGCCTCCTCCTCCGGGCGCGGACCGGCGATGAACACCACCCGGAACTTGCCGATCTGCACCTCGTCACCGTTGCTCAGCGTCGCCGCCTCGACCCGCTCACGATTCACGTACGTGCCGTTCAGGCTGCCCACATCCCGCACCGTGAACGTCCCACCGTCACGGTGGAACTCCGCGTGCCGACGCGACACAGTCACGTCGTCCAGGAAGATGTCACTGTCCGGGTGCCGCCCACTCGTCGTCACATCGTGGTCCAACAGGAACCGGGCACCCGCATTCGGACCCCGGCGAACCACCAGCAACGCCATACCCGGCGGCAACGAGCCGGACATGCGGCTCGGCACCACATCGGTGTCCGGCCCCTCCAGCACTTCGTCGAGCGAACCGAGATTGAGCGTCGAAGTGACGTCGAGCGGGGGGAACTCGTCGTCTGGGCGCGTCATGGGACCACCTCACGGATCTGTTCGGTCGGCGTCAGGGAATGGCGGGTCTGGCCGCCGGGCAACACCACACCCGGCGGCTGGCTCCCCGTGCCCGGGAAGGCGCATTCCGCAACGCTCAAACTATTGGTTCTCGGTCGACTGGGCGAGCCTAGCCAGCGCCGAAATGCAGGGCAACCGGACGCGCGGAACCTCGCCGCCGCCCGGAACAGCACGAACTCAGCTCTCGGTGAGCTCGCGGTACGCATCGGCGGTCAGCAGACCCTCGACCGCCGCCGGATCGTCCGGAGTGATCTCCACCAACCACCCCGCACCGTACGGATCCGTGTTGATCACCTCAGGGGTGTCGGCCAACGCCTCGTTGCGCGCCGCCACCGTACCGCTCAACGGCGCGTAGATCTCCGACACGCTCTTCGTCGACTCGATCTCGCCCAGCGACTCGCCCACCGCCACCACCGCACCGGGCTCCGGCAGCTGCACGAACACGATGTCACCCAGGGCGTCCTGCGCGAAGTGCGTGATACCGACGCGGACGACACCACCGTCACCACCGACCACCCACTCGTGCTCGGCGGTGTACCGCAGATCCTCAGGAATCACCAACTGCGTCCTTCGTCATCGGTGCACCGGAGAAACCGGCGCGGCCGCGACCGGTCACGAGACCGGCCGGGCGTGGTCCAGCTTGATCGGCGCGTGCAGCTGCGAAACCTCCACAACCTCACGATCCTCGGAGGTCACGTTACCGCCGCCGTCCCGCACCGATGCGACCACCCCGCCGGGAATGTTCAACGCCGTACGCATCGTCGCCGGATCACCGATCACCATGATCGTGAACGGACCCGTCAACCGCCGCCCGTCCACCACCAGCGCACCGTCCGGCCCGTCCACGAAATACGTCGACGCGATGATCCGCGCCGCCGTACCGTCCGTGCCCTGGATCTGCATCGCCTCCGCGCCCGCACCCCGCAGCTCCTGCACCGCGTCCAGGATCCGCGTCGACGACACCGCCTTCGCCGGCCCCGAGAACCGCACCTCAAGACCCGGACCCACAGCCGGCAACGTACCCGCCAGGATGCCCAGCTCGTCCGCCCGCCGCGTCGCCTCCTCCAGCGCCGCCTGCCGGCCCTGCTCACCCGAGCGCAGCTGCCGCTGGCTCTCCTCCAGCAACTCGATCTCCTGGCGCAGCCGCCGCTCCCGCGAATCCAGATCCGACGAGATCCGCACCAGGTCCTCCTCCCGCGTCGCCGCGAGCGTCGGATCCGTCGACGTCGTCTTGAACTGCACCACCAGCGTGAAACCCAGCAACGCCAGCAACACCGCGATCATCGCACCCGCCGACGAGAACCGCCGCGCCGCCGACGGCGCCCCCGCACCAGCCGCCGCACCCGGCTCCGGCTCGGACTCCGGCACCGCCTCCCGCTCCGCGGGCTCCGCCTCGTCCGGCACCGGCTCCACCGGCGCCAACGGGCTCAACTCGTCCGGATCGGGCGCGTCCGGACGCGGATCCGGCTCACCCGCCGGACCCGACGGCCGCGCCGGCTCCCCCGGCCGCGGCCACCCGGTACCCGTCTCCCTGTGTTCCTCGCTCATCGCCACAAACCTACGCCCGGAACAGGTGCCGGCGGATCGCCGCCACATTTCCGAAGATGCGCACCCCGAGCACGACCACCACACCGGTGGACAACTGACCGCCCACGCCCAACTGGTCACCCAGATACACGATCAGAGCCGCCACCAGCACGTTCGAGATGAACGACACCACGAACTGCTTGTCGTCGAAGATCCGGTCCAGCTTCGCCCGCACCCCACCGAACACCGCGTCCAACGCGGCCACCACCGCGATCGGCAGATACGGCTGCAACGCCGCCGGCACCGTGGGGTCCAGATACACCCCGAGCACCACACCGGCGAGCAACGCCAGCACCGCGATCATCGGCCACCTCCCGAGGGGCTGGAAGAACCACCCGGGCCGGACGACCCGGGACTCGACGAACCCGCGCCACCCGAACCCGACGGGCGCGCACTCGGACTCACCGAAGGCTCGGCGTAGCGTAGCCGCGGCTGCGGCGCCGCCGGCAACGTGAGGTCCTCGACCCGCTTCACCCCGAACGACAGACCCGTCGTCCGCGCCACCTCACGCATCAACGCCGCCGCCCGGCTCTCATCGAACCGGTCCCGCATCGACCGCGGCCCGATCGCCTGCACCTCGTACGGACCCGTCACCGGCCGGTAGTCCACCAGGATCGCCTCACCCGCCGACCGGATCGTCGACGTCGCCGTCAACCGCTGGCCGTTCACCGCCACCGCCTCGGCGCCCGCCGCCCACAACGCGTTCGCGACCTTCTGCAGATCCGAATACAGCACCCGGGACGGGCCCGCGTCCCCGCCGGTCACCCCGTCCTGGTCCGCCGCCGCGTCGGCCAGCCGCACCACCACGCCGTCCCCGCGCACCCGGGCCAGGCCGGTCCCCGCCTCCAGCGTGCGCAACCGGGACGCCTGCGAGCCGCTCAACGTCGCGTCCCGCTGCCGGCCGACCTCCTCACGCAACTGCTCGGCGCGCTCGGTCAACCGGTCGGTCTCCGCCTCCCGCCCCTTGATCTCGGCGACCAGACCCGCCCGCGCCGTCGCGCGGCTCGGCTCCTCCGCCATCGTCTCCCGGTACGCCACCGCGAACAGGAAACCGATCAGCGCCAGCACCACCAGGCTCACCGGCCGGCCCAGCACCTGCCGCACCCGCGACATCGAGCCCGTCGCCCGGCGCGCCGCCGCGTCCCCGTACCCCGGATCCAGCGGATTGCGGAACAGCTCGGTCAGGAAGTCCGGCGCGTACACCCGGTTCGACGGGTCGCGCTCCTTCTCCCCGTCCCGCGGCGGCGACGTGGTCATGCCGCCGCCTCGGTACGCCGCGCCCGCATGGCCCGCACGAGGCGGCTCGCCTGCACCACGTACATCGCGCCGGCCACCCAGTAGAGGACCAGGCCCCACCAGGCCAGCCCCCAGCCGATCGCGCCGGCGGCGGTGCCGATGTCCGGCACCGCGTCGGCGAGCAGCAGGATCGGGAACGCCGCCAGCAGCAGGAACGTCGCGGTCTTGCCCACGTAGTGCACCGGCGGCGGGCCGTAGCCGTAGCGGCGCAGCACCCCGAGGGACACCAGCAGCAGCACTTCCCGGGCCAGCAGCGCGCCGGTGAACTGCCAGGGCACCACCTCGCGGGCGGTGAACGCCAGCAGCGTGGCGAGGATGTAGAGGCGGTCGGCCAGCGGGTCGAGCAGTTCCCCGAGCCGGCTCACCTGGCCCAGACGGCGGGCGATCCAGCCGTCCACCCAGTCGCTGGTGCCGCCGACGGCGAGCACCGCGATGGCGGCGACGTCGGCCCGGACCACGAGGAACAGGTAGAGGAAGATCGGCACGCCGACGAGCCGGACGAAGCTGATCAGGTTGGGCAGCGTGAGGACGCGGTCTCCCACGACCGTGGCGGTCCCGGAATCCGGTTGCTCCGCTGGAGCCGGCCGACGCGACACCGAACCCTCCCTTCGCAGCACGGTCCGGCAGCCGGATGAACGGCCGCTGGAGGGACGTGCGCGTTGCCGGCCGGTCAGACGCCGGCGCCCTCTGTGATCCCGGGCTGGGACCTCCCCGACGCGGCCAGTGATCACGGGCCGCCCAGTTGCGCTGCCACTATATCGGGCTCGCCGTTCTCCCCCGGGTGCCCGCTGCGTCGTTGCTCAGTGGTGTCACGGTGGTGACCGTCACAACCGCTAAAGCATCCTAGGACACTAGTCGAGCGGTCGACGGCCAGGCGGACATGGGTGTACGGCGTCAGGCGGTACGGGCGGTCGAATCCGAGCCGGCCTGCGGGGCGGTCGCCGTCGCGGCCTGGCTGAACGCCACCAGCGCCAGCAGCAACTCGTGCTGCACCCGGTTGGGCATCCGGTCGAGCACGGCCTGCACCGCCCGGTGCCGCCTGTCCTGCAGGTCGCGCAGCAGCGTCTCCGCCGCCGCGGTGGGGATCAGCCGCACCTCCCGCCGGTCGCGCGGGTCCGCCACCCGGCGCAGCAGGCCGACCGCCTCCAGGCGGTCGCACAGCCGGCTCGCCGACGACGGGACCACGTCCAGCAGCTCGGCCAGCCGGTTCACGTTGGTGTCCGGATGCGACACGATCAACGACAGCACCCGCAGCTGCGTGGGCGAGACGCTGACCGTGTGCCGGGACGTCGCGGAGTCGAGCACACCGATGAGCGCCTCCGCAGCCGATTCGATGGCCGCGGCAAGATTCGGAGGTCGCTCCACTCGCCGTCCCCTGCGATCGTCCCGCTCGTGTCCGCTCCGCCGCCCCCGTCACTGCCCCGTCACGTCGTCGGACCGGCTGGAGCCGCGCCAGTCCAGGCAGACGACGACCGCGTCGTCACGGAGATCCGCGTCGGCATGGTACGCATGCAGTTCGCGCATCACCGTACCAACTGCCTCGGTCGCCGGCTGCAGCCGAGTCGACCGCATCGCGCGCGCCATCGCCCGGACGCCGTACGGCTCCTGCTCGTCGGGCTCCGCCGCGTACACCCCGTCGCTGACGACGAAGAGGCGATCGCCCGGCTCCAGAGTGAACTCCTGCACGTCGTAGCGCGTCTCGGCGAACATGCCCAGCGGCAGTTGCTGCTCCAGCGCGATCGGCGTGACCCGGCCCCCGCGCAGCCGCAGCAGTTGGGGTGAGCCGGCGTCCACCGCCCGCATCACGCCCCGGCGGCTGTCCAGCTCCAGCAGCAGCGTGGCCACGTGCCGGCTGCCCCGGTGCTGGTAGTAGATGGTGTCCGAGGCGAGCTCCGCCTGCTCCACCAGGCTGCCGCCGGAACGCCGGGCGTTGCGCATGGCGTTCACCGTCATCGCCGTGAGCATCGACGCGGCCAGGCCGCTGCCGGTGCCGTTGAGCACGGTGAGGGTGAGCCGGTCCCCGTCCACCGACCAGTCGAAGTGGTCACCGCCCACCGTGTACGCCGGTTCGAGCTGACCGGCGAGCAGCGCATCACCGAGCCGTACGCTGCGCCCCGGCAGCAGGTCCCACTGCATCTCGGCGGCCATGCTCAGCCGCTCGCGCCGCCGGGCACGCCGGTACCGGTCGGTCTCCCGGTCGGCCGCCCGGATCGCGACGGCCAGTTCCCCGGCGGCGTCCCGAGCGGCCTCCACAGTGGCCGCGTCCGGGTCGCCGGGCAGCTCCACCATCAGCACACCGAGCCGCTCCCCCCACACCGACAGTGGCAGGTAGGCGCGGCAGCGGCCGTCCTCGACGACGTCCAGCACCGGCTCCTGGCTGCTGAAACAGCGCTGCGCGACGGTGTGGGCCAGCAGCGGGCCGCCGTCGGGCACGTCCGGGTCGAGCACCGGCCAGAGTCCGCTGGCGCGGTAGTCGGCGACGAACACCTCCGCCCGCGCGGCCCCGAGCGTCTGGCGCAGCACCGCGTCCGCGGTCTCCGCCAGCTGGTCGGGTGGCGCCGTGCGCAGGGCACGTGACACCGATCCGGACGCCTCCGGCATGCTCATCCTCCGATGACGACTATTGCTACAGGGCAAACATCATACGAAGGCCGCCCGACGGCGAACGCCCCGCCTCGGCCGGGCGTGACGGGACCGGCTCAGGCGGCCGGTCGGAGCGCCAGCGCGCCGTGGAACGCGTCCGGCACCGGCTCGGGCTCACCCGCCGGCCGCCACCGCGCCACCGGCACGATGCCGTCGTCGGTCGGCTGCCAGCGGCCCAGCAGCGGCGCGAACCGCTCGGGCGCCCGCATCCGGAACGCCGGGCCCATCATGGCCAGTGCCTCGGGGTGCCCGGCCAGTTCCTCGGTGTCGAAGTCGATCGCCAGCCGGCTGCCGGGCGCCGCCGCCTGGTACAGCTCGTCGAGCGTACGGGCGAGCGTGTCGTCGTCCAGGAACGCCGCCAGCCCGAGGAAGACCACACCCACCGGCCGTCTCCCCCAGCCCGGCACGAACCGGTGCAACTGCGCCCGGTCGACCGTCCCGATGTCGGTGGCGTCGCCGTAGCCGTACCCGGCCCGGTCGCTGCCGGCGAGCAGGCTGCGGCCCAGCCGGACCGTCTCCGGATCCACGTCGGTGTAGAGCACCGTCGCCTCCGGCGCGACCTCGTGCACGTTTCCGCAGGTGGGCACGCCCGCGCCGAAGACCAGGAACCCGTCGATCCCGTCGGCCGCCATGGCCCGCACGGTGCGGCCGAGAAAAGCGCGCAGCGACCGGAAGATCGCCGCGCAGGGCCCGTACGCCGCCTCGAACGCGGCGGCCGCGGCGACGTCCACCGGGCGGTGGTGCCGGCCGCCGAGCCAGTAGTCGATCATGCGGGCGGTGCTCGGTCCGTCCGGCTGATCCATCGACGGGGCTCCCTCCCCTGGGTGCTGCACGCCAGCGTACCCACCGGGCGACACCGGCGGTATCGCCCCGGGCCGCCCACCCGGGCCGCGATACTGGCCGCGGGAGCGCCGGCCACGAGGAGGTACTGGTGAACTCGGCGAACGGGGCCGCGGTGGTGGTCGGGGTGGACGGCTCCGAACCCGCGACGCGGGCGGTGCGCCTGGCGGCCCGGGAGGCGCGGCGGCGCAACCGCCCGCTGCGGGTCGTACACGGTTTCATCTGGCCGCTGCTGCGCGTACCGGTCTCCGCGCCGGCCGGGTCACCGCCCGGCGCCGGGCTGCGCAACCAGGCCGAGCAACTGGTCACCGACGCCGTCGCGGTGGCCGAGGCGGAGGCACCCAGGCTGCGCATCACCGGCGAGATCATCGACGGGGAGGCCGCAGCGGTGCTGCTCGGCGAGTCCCCCACCGCCGCCGTGATCGTGCTCGGCGACCGGGGACTGGGCGGGTTCACCGCGCTCGTGGTCGGGTCGGTGGCGGTGCAGGTCGCCTCGTACGCCGACTGCCCGGTGCTGATCGCGCGCGGCACCGACCGCGCGGACGGCCCGGTCGTGGTCGGGGTGGACGGCTCCACGCTGTCGCGCGCCGCCGTCGAGTTCGCCGCCGAGACCGCGTCCGCGCGCGGCGCCCCGCTGCACGTGGTGCACGCCCGCCCGGCCCCGCGCGGGCGGGACGACCGGGCCGAGGAGGACGAGCGGGTGCTCACCGAGGCGCTGGCCGGGATCGGCGAACGGTGGCCGGACCTCACGGTGCACGCCGAGGCGGTACGCGCCAAACCGGTCGCGGCGCTGACCACGGCGTCGGCCGGGGCCCAGCTCGTCGTGGTGGGCCGGCAGGGCCGGGGCGAGCTGGGCGGGCTGCTGCTCGGCTCGGTGAGCCAGGGAATCCTGCACCGCTCCGCCTGCCCGGTAGCCGTGGTCCGGGCCCCGGACTGAGCGCCGGCCCGGGCGCCCGGCGCGGCGGGGATCGCCCCGGCAACGGTTGGTCCCGGCCCGGGCGGGTAGACGCCTACGTCAGCCGACAGCGATCCGGAGGAGGCAGAGATGCCAGGACCACGGCCGGGCAGCAACGCGTACGACAAGCAGCGGGCACGCCTTCGCGACCTCGTCGAGCAGTCCGGACGGGCGGCCGACAAGGAGGCGAACCAGGTCGCCAACCGGATCCTCCAGGACGACCGGGGGCAACGGGGTGTGGTCCGGGGCGAACGGACCTACGGCCCCAAGGGCAACCGGGAACCGGGTGACCCGAAGTGAGGACGGCAGCGGTTGTCGACGGCGCCATCGCGGGCGCCGTCGGCAGCGCCGTCCTCAACGCGGTCTCGTACCTGGACATGGCGTTGCGGGCCCGGCCGGCCAGCAGCACCCCGGAATCGGTCGCCGGACGGCTGGCCGACGTCACGCACGTCGACCTGGGCCCCGGCGTCGAGGCGGCGAACCGCCGCTCCGGTCTGGGGCCGTTCCTGGGGTACGCCATGGGCATCGCCGCCGGGGCCGGGTTCGGCGTGCTCGCCGCGCGCCGGCGGATTCCGATGCCGCTGGCCACGGTGCTGCTCGGCGGCGGCGTGATGGCCACCTCCGACGGCTCGATGACAGCGCTCGGCGTGACCGACCCGCGTACCTGGCGCCGCAGCGACTGGGTCTCCGACCTGATCCCGCACCTGGCGTACGGGCTGTCGGCCGCAGCCACCTGGCGGCGACTGCGGCCGACGTCGGCTCGCGGTTAGCTGTCGCTCTCGTCGTCGGCCACCGGCTCACCGGCCGGGCCGTACGGGGACACCTGCCCCTTCGGGACGGGCCGTCCCGCGTCGGCGTTCGACGTGCCCCCGCCCCGCGAACGGCTGCCCGCCTGGGTGGCCGTCTTGCGGCTGTCCTGGCTGGTGGCGCCGAGATCGTTCCGGCGCAGTTCCTCCTGCTGCGGCTTGACCACGGGTCTCTCCTTCCCGGTGGAGCGCACGGCCGTCGGCCGCGCACCCGACCGGCGTACCCGTCGCCGCCCGGCGCATTCCGGATCGGCCCGGGGGTCTGGCCGGGGCCGGGCCGGGTAAGCCGGATGGATGCCAGACGATCGCAACGTCGCGCGTGCCCTGCTGGATCGGCAGTCCCGCACGTACGCGGAGGAGGCCGGCATCGCCCTCGCGGACCGGCCCGGCCCGCTCTACCAGTTGCTGGTGCTCACCACGCTGCTGAGCACCCGGATCCGGGCCTCGGTGGCGGTGGCCGCCGCCCGGGAGCTGTTCGCGGCCGGCTACCGCACCCCGCAGGCGATGGAGGCGGCGAGCTGGCAGGACCGGGTCGACGCGCTGGGCCGGGGCCACTACCGGCGCTACGACGAGCGGACCGCCACCATGCTCGGCACCGGCGCCCGGCTCTGCCTGGACCGCTGGCACGGCGACCTGCGCCGGCTGCACAAGGAGGCCGGCTCCGAACCGGCCGTGCTGCGCCGGCTGCTCACCGAGTTCCCCGGCATCGGCCCCACCGGTGCGGACATCTTCCTGCGGGAGGCGCAGTCGGTGTGGCCGGACGTGCGCCCGTACGCCGACCGGCGCACGCTCGCCGGGGCGCGGCGGCTGGGCCTGCCGGCGAGCCCGGGCGCGCTGGTCGGGCTGGTCGGCGAGGCCGACTTCGGCCGGCTGGCGTCGGCGCTGGTGCGGGTGGCCCTGGGCGAGGAGTCGGCGGGCGAGGTGAGCCGCAGCGCCGCAACGGCACACTGAGCCGGGCGGCTACTTCGCCGGGCCGGGCTTGGTCAGGTTCCAGGCCAGCAGCGAGGCGAGCAGCGCCAGCAGCACCACGCCGCCGGAGACGCCGCCCTCCCCGCCGCTGTCGCGGCTTCCGGTGAAGCCGAAGTAGATCACGGCCAGCCCGGCCAGCACGGTGACGAACGTACGCATTCCTCGGTCCTTCACGCCCGCACCGTACGACCGGCGGCGCGGCCGGGGACGGGGATCGGGCGGCTGTCCCCCGTCCGGGTGTCAGTCCGGCGTGCGGCCCACGGCGGGACCGCGCAGCCGGACCCGGCGGATCGCCCGTCCCGCCACCTCGACCACCTCGACGGTGAGGCCGGGCAGCCGGACCCGCTCCCCCGGCCCCTCGGGCAGCCGGCCCAGGCCGGCCAGCACCAGCCCGGCCACAGTGGTGTACTCGCGCGACAGCGGGAACGTCACGCGCACGCCCACGTCGGGCAGGTCGTGCAGGGGGAAGTCGCCCGGCAGCAGCAACGCGCCGTCCGGCTCCCGCTCGGCGCTGTGCACGTCCCGGTCGGTCTCGTCGTACAGCTCGCCGACCACCTCCTCGAGCAGGTCCTCCATGGTGACCAGGCCGTCCACGCCGCCGTACTCGTCGACCACCAGGGCGAGCTGCTCGTGCCGCTGGCGCAGCTGCCGCATCGCGTCGGCCACCGGCAGCGTGCCCGGCAGCAGCACCGGCGGGCGGGCGCGGTCGCCGACGCGCGCGCCGTCGGCGTCCACCAGGTCGCGGATGTGCACGGTGCCGCACACGTCGTCGAGCCCGCCGGGGCCGATCACGGGCGCCCGGGACCGGCCGGTGGCCGCGAGCCGGCGCATCGCCTCGGCCGCGGGCAGGTCGGCGGGCAGCGTGGTCACGTCGCGGCGCGCGACGATGATCTCCCGCAGCGTACGGCCGGCGATGTCGAACGCCCCGGCGAGGATCTCCCGCTGCTGGGCGGACAGGCCGCGCTGGCTGACCAGCATCTCCCGCAGCTCCTCCTCGGTCACCTCCTGCCGGCTGGCGCGCGGGTCGCCGCCGGCGAGCCGCACCAGCAGGTCGGTGGAGCGGCCCAGCAGCCACACCGCCGGCCGGGACAGCCGGGCCAGCAGGTCCAGCGGCCCGGCGCTGATCAGCGCCCACCGCTCCGCCGTCTGCATGGCCAGCCGCTTGGGTGCCAGCTCCCCCACCACGAGCGTGAGGAACGTCAGCAGCAGCGTCACCAGGAACACCGCCACCGGGCGGGCGGCCCCGCCGAGGAAGCCCAGCGGGCCGACCAGCGGCTCGGCCAGCGTCACCGCGGCGGCGGCCGAGGCGAGGAACCCGGCGAGCGTGATGCCGAGCTGGATGGTGGCCAGGTATCGGTTCGGTTCGCGGGTGAGGCGGCTCAGCCGCGCCCCGGCCCGCCCGGAGCGCGCCAGCCGCCGCAGTTGTCCCTCCCGCAGGCTCACCAGCGCCATCTCGCTGCCGGACAGCGCGGCGTTGACCAGGATCAGCACCAGCACCAGCGCGACCTGCACGCCCATCAGTCGGTCTCCAGGTCGTCCAGTGAGATCGCGTGGGTCATCAGCCAGCGGGCCAGCGCGGCCATCCCGAACAGCCACAGCGGCGCCGACTCGGTGGGGCCGTTCGTGGCGAAGATGGCGAAGCGCAGGTCCGGCGCCCGGTACGCCTCGATCCGCCACTTGTGGTTCTTGTCCCGCCAGACCGCGGAAGGGTCCATGGCGTCACGGTAGGTGACCGGGACGGGCGGGCGGCGCCGGTTGGCTCAGCCCGGCGGGCGGACCACCTCGCGGGCGTCGTCGGGCAGCCGGCGGGTGGCGCCGCGCCGGTCCAGCAGTTCCAGCAGCGGCACCGCCACCCGGCGGGTGGTGCCGAGCGCCTGCCGGGCGGCGCTGAGCGTGAACGGCTGCGGCAGCCCGGCGAGCACGCGCACCGCGTCGTCCGGGGCGCCGGGCAGCAGCACCACGTTCTCGGCCAACTTCAGCAGCGCGCCGGCCCGTACGGCGGCGCCGATCTCGCGGGGGCCCAGGCCGAGGTCGGCCAGGTGGTGCGCCTCGGGGGCCTGGAAGGGGCGGTCGCCGTACTCGGCCCGGACCCGGTCCACCGCCCGGGCCACCGGGTCCGGCAGTGTCCCCTGCCCGACGGCGGTGACCAGGCCGTCGCGCAGCCGCAGCGGCGGGCGCAGCAACGCCGTGACCAGGGCACGGTCGGGCAGGTCGAGCCGGTGGCGCAGCACGTCGACGGGTACGCCCGCGGCGAGCGGATGTTCGGCGGCGTACCGGGTCACCTCGTCAGTGAGGCGGCGGCCCAGGTCCCGCCAGTGCTCCGGGTCGGCCAGCCACTGCCCGGCCACCGGTGTCGCGGTCGGCGGCACGCCCATCCGGGTCAGGTCACCGGCCCGGATCAGCCGTCGCCGGCGCAGTTCGCCGGCCAGGTCCGGCCGCCCGTCCAGTCCGGCCAGCACCGCCGCGCGGGCGGCCGCCGCGCCCCGGCGGCGCAGCGGCGGCGGGTCCACGTCCAGCACCGTCACGCCGCCCGCGACGTGGTGCCGGCCGGGGTCGCGCAGCAGCGCCCGGTCCCCGATCAGCAGCGGCAGCGGGCGGGCCAGGCGCAGCCGTACCGTGTCCGGGCCCAGCGGCCGGACCCGGGCGGGCACCGCCGCCGAGCCCACGTGCAGCGTGAGCGTGGCCGGCAGGTCGGCGGCCGGGTCGCCGGCCAGCCGCACGTCGAGCAGGTCGGTACGCCCGAACCGGCCGGGTGTGAGCAGCGCGTCGCCGCGCCCGACCCGGTCCCGGGGCAGCCCGCGCAGGTTCACCGCGACCCGGGCCACGGCCTCGACCTCGGCACGGGCGACGCCGAGGGAGTGCAGTCCGCGTACCCGCACCGCCTCACCGGTGGCGGCCAGCTCCAGCTCGTCGCCGACGCGCAGCCGGCCGCCGCCGAGCGTGCCGGTGACCACGGTGCCGCTGCCGCGCACGGTGAACGCGCGGTCCGCCCAGAGCCGCACCGGCGCGTCAGCGGCCGGGGCGGGCAGCCGGGCGGTCAGCCGGTCCAGGGCGGCGCGCAGCTCGGGCAGGCCGGCGCCGGTGACCGCGGAGACCGGCACCGCCTCCACCTCACCCAGCGACGTCGCGGCGATCTCCGCGCGGGCGCGCGCCGTCGCGGGCCCGGGATCGGCCAGGTCCGCGCGCGTGACCGCCAGCAGCCCGTACGACACACCCAGCGCGTCCAGCGCGGCCAGATGCTCGGCGGACTGCGGCATCCAGCCCTCGTCGGCGGCCACGACGATCAGCGCGGCCGGGACCGGGCCGACACCGGCGAGCATGTTCGGCACGAACCGCTCGTGCCCGGGTACGTCGACGAAGGCGATGGTGCCGCCCGACGGCAGTGTGGTCCAGGCGAAGCCGAGGTCGATGGTCATGCCGCGGCGGCGTTCCTCCGCCCACCGGTCCGGTTCCATCCCGGTCAGCGCCCGCACCAGCGTGGACTTGCCGTGGTCCACGTGCCCGGCGGTCGCCACCACCCACATGCCGGTCAGTCCCCCACGCTCAGCACGGCCGCGCGGACCCGGTCGTCGGCGTCCTCCGGCACAGCGCGCAGGTCCAGCAGGAGCCGGCCGTGCAGCACCCGGCCGAGGACCGCCGGGTCGCCGGTGCGCAGCGGCTCGGCGTACCGCTCGGGCAGGCTCAGCGCCCACGAGTCCAGCTCCACGCCGGGCGCCCCGCCGCCACCGACGACCGCAGCCGACGGCACCACCTCGGCCTTGCAGCCGTCCTCGCCGAGCCGGTCCCGCAGCCGTTCCAGCCGCTCCCGCAGCCGGGCCGGGTCGGCGTGCAGCGCGTCGCGGGTGGGCGTGGTCGGCGCGTACAGGGTGGCGGCGAGCGCGGCGAGGGTGAGCTTGTCGACCCGCAGCGCCCGCGCCAGCGGGTGCCGGCGCAGCCGCTGCACCAGGTCGGCGTCGCCGAGCAGCAGACCGGCCTGCGGGCCGCCGAGCAGCTTGTCGCCGCTGGCGGTGACCAGGTGCGCGCCCGCGCGCAGCGTGGTGGCCGCGTCCGGTTCGGCCGGCAGCAGCGGATCCGGCGCGAGCAGCCCCGACCCGATGTCGGCCACCACCGGTACGCCGAGCGTGGCCAGCTCGGCCACCGGCACCGCCGAGGTGAAGCCGGTGACCACGAAGTTCGACGGGTGCACCTTCAGCACGAACCCGGTCTGGTCGCCGATCGCGGCTTCGTAGTCGGCGCGGGTGGTGCGGTTGGTGGTGCCCACCTCGCGCAGCCGCGCGCCGGTGCTGGCCAGCAGGTCGGGCAGGCGGAACCCGTCGCCGATCTCGACCAGCTCACCGCGGCTCACCACGATCTCCCGGCCGGCGGCCAGCGCGGTCGCGGCCAGCACCAGCGCGGCGGCGCCGTTGTTCACCACGTGCACCGCCCCGGCGTCGGGCACGGCCGCGGCGAGTGCGTCGAGCGCCTCCCGGCCGCGCCGGGCCCGCCGCCCGGTCCGCAGGTCCAGTTCCACGTCGGTGTGCCCGGCGGCGGCGACGAGCGCGTCCACGGCGGACGGGGCGAGCGGGGCGCGGCCCAGGTTGGTGTGCAGCACGACACCGGTGGCGTTGAGCACCGCACGTGGCGTCCGGCCGGGCAGGTCCGCCAGCGCCGCGTCGCGTACCTGATCGGGGGTCAGCTCGCCGCGGCGGGCGCGGTCCTGGGCGCGGACGATCGCGGCCTTGACCCGGTCGCGGCCCAGCGTGCCGGCGGCGGCGGCCAGCGCGGGATCGGCGAGCAGCGCGTCCGTGCGCGGCACCCGCCGTCGCGGGTCGACCTCACGCATCGCGCACTCCCGGGAACGGTTTGGCGGAGACGGACGGGAATCGAACCCGCCTGGCCCGGGTCCCGGACCACACCGGTTTTGAAGACCGGGAGGGGCACCAGCCGCCTGAACGCCTCCACGCAGCAGTCAACCACAGCGGACGGAAGGCCGCCCGGGGAGGTGTCAGACCTGGTCGGCGGCCCGCCGGTCGGCGCGTTCGCGCTGCGGCACGACCGTGTACCGCGGATCGCGCGCCGAGGCGACCCCGCCGTGGAAGATGCCGAACCGGGTGCACACCGACGCGGCGATCAGCGCGCCGCCGGAGAGCGCGGACAGCACCCGGCTGCGCCGGCCGACCAGCGCGCCGACCACACCGGCGGCGGTCAGCGCCCGGCCCGCGCGCAGCAGCTTCCCCGGCGTGCCCTGCGTGTAGGGCTCGCTGAGCAGTCCGAGCCGGTTCTCCACCCGGTGCGAACCCCACAGCTCCATCGCCGCGCCCGCGACCGCGAGGCGCCGCGCCGGGCCGGCCTGGGCGCAGGGCGCGGCCACCAGCCCGACACCGGCGCCGCTGGCCAGGGCGCTGCCCGCGAAGATGGCCGGCAGTTCCGGGTACGCCTCGTGCCACGACGGCACCGCCGTGTCCGCCAGCAGCACCCCGGTGTACGTGGCCAGCGCCGGCGCGGTGACGGCGGCGACCACACCGGCGGCGTGCCCGGCCGGGGGCAGCAGCCGGCGGCCGAGCCCCAGCACGCCGCGCTCGGGCAGCAGCGGAGCCGCCTCGGCGACCGCGGCGACCCCGGCGGCCGGGCCGAACACGCTGAGGATCCAGGTGCCCACGGACATCGGCGAGGTCACCTTCGCCACCCGCAGCATGTGGTGGAAGCGGGACGGCCGGCCCAGGTCGTTGACCAGGAAGTACGTGCTGGCGCCGACCCCGGCCAGCGCGGCGATCCGCCCGGCGCGGCGCAGCGCCGGGCGGCCGGTGAGCTGCCCGCCCGCTGCGAGCAGCGACGAGCCGGCGGCGAGACCGCCGGTGAACAGGTACGCGGCGATGTCCCACCGCCACACCGGCGGCTTGAGGACGGGCCGGCCGTAGTAGGAGGTGAACTCGGCCGGCGGGACGTTGAGCTGCTCCCCCCCGCCCTTGCCGCCCCTGCGGCGGCGCGGTGCCGCGTCGCGGGGCGGGTGCGGGGCCAGCCCGGCGTCGCGGGAGCCCGCGTCGGTGCGGCCCACGCCCGGACCGGCCGCGGTGGCGCGGCTGCCGTTCTCGCGTTCGGCGGCGGTGCCGTTCTCGCGTTCGGCGGCGGTGCCGTTCTCGCGTTCCGCGGACAGGCGCTCGCGGAAGCGGCGGAACAGGTCACCGACCGGGCGGTCCGGGCTCACGACGATCCTCCGACGAACGCGGCGACGGCAGCCGCCGCCATGGCCAGCGCGGCCAGCCCGGCCCGCTTCCACATCTTCGGCAGGTCCCGGGTGGTGACCACCGGGTCCGGCGGCAGCCCGTACACCTCCGGCTCGTCCAGCAGCAGGAAGAACGCGCCGTCGCCGCCGACACCGTCGGTCGGGTCGTGGCCGTACAGCCGCGCCTCCGGCACGCCGTGCTCGTGCAGCGCGGTGACCCGCCGGGCGGCCCGTTCCCGCAGCTCGTCGAGCGGGCCGTACTGGATCGACTCGGTCGGGCACGCCTGCGCGCAGGCGGGCGTCATGCCCGCCCCCATCCGGTCGTAGCACAGCGTGCACTTCCACGCCCGGCCGTCGCCCTTGCGCTGGTCGATCACACCGTACGGGCAGGCGGAGATGCAGTAGCCGCAGCCGTTGCAGATGTCCTCCTGCACCACCACGGTGCCGAACTCGGTGCGGAACAGCGAACCGGTCGGGCACACGTCCAGGCAGGCCGCGTGCGTGCAGTGCTTGCACACGTCGGACATCATCAGCCAGCGGAAGTCGGTACGGGACTCCACGCCGGTGGCCCGTCCGGGCGGCTGGACGCCGGGCATGCCGAGGAACTCCGGGCCGGCGGCCATCCGCGCCGCCGCCTCCGGCCGCCCCGGCGGCAGGCCGGGATTCGTACCCGTGTCGGGTGCGGTGACCGCGCCGACCGCCGCGGACTCCGGGCTGGTCGCCGGGCCGGTCGGGTCACCGGCGAACGGCGGCGTGCCGTGCCCGGCCGGACGGGGCTGCTCGATGAACGCGACGTGCCGCCACGAGTTCGCGGTGAGCGCGCCGGTGTTGTCGTACGACATGCCGAGCAGGTCGAAACCCGAGTCGGGGACGCCGTTCCACTCCTTGCAGGCCACCTCGCACGCCTTGCAGCCGATGCAGACGCTGGTGTCGGTGAAGAAGCCCATCCGGGGCGGCGCGTCGACCCAGCCCGCGTCCGGGGCCGGGTCGAGCGGGCCGTACAGGCTGTTGGCGTCAGGCATCCCGATCCCCGTCCTGGTGCGCGGCGGCCGACTGCTCGTCGGTGCTGCCGGCGGCGTCGTCCCCGCCGGCCGCGTCGGTGGTCACCAGGGGCACCTTGCGGTCCGGTGTCATGCCGGCCCGCCGCTGGTAGTCGCCGACCAGGTCGAGCAGCGGCGGGCCGGTGGGCCGCCGCCCGGGCCGGATGTCGCAGGTGCCGACCTTGCTCTCCTGGATGAGGACGTTCGGGTCCAGCGTGATGCCGAACAGGTCGTTCGCCGAGTCGCCGGTGACCAGGCCCTCGGTGCCGAAGTGGTACGGCAGCCAGACCTGGTGGATGATCCGGCCGTCCACCCGCAGCGGGGTGAGCCGGTCGGTGACCAGCACCCGCGCCTCGATCACCGCACGGCCGCTGATCAGGTGCGCCCAGCCCAGGTGCGCCAGCCCGATCTCGCCGGCCAGTTCCGGGGACACCTCGACGAACATCTCCGGTTGCAGCTCCGCCAGGCGCGGCACGGTACGGCTCATCCCACCGGCGGTGTGGTGCTCGGTGAGGCGGCTGACCGTGAACACGTACGGGAAGACCTGGCTGTGCGGCTCCGGCGGACTCGGGTTCATCCGGTTGATCGGGTGCTCGTAGATCTTGCGGGTCGGGTTGGCCTGCTGACCGTAGAGCGGGTTGCGCATCGGCGACTCGGCCGGCTCGTAGTGCGTCGGCAGCGGGCCGTCGAGCACGCCGCTCGGCGCATACAGCCACGCCTTGCCGTCGCCCTGCATGACGAACGGGTCGTCACCGGCGAGCCCGGCCGGGCCGGAGGCGCCCTCGGGCGGCCGGTACGACGGCGGCTTCGTCTTCTCGAAGTCCGGCACGTCGTACCCGGTCCACTCGCCGGCGTCCGGATCCCACCACACGTACTTCTTGCGCTCGCTCCACGGCCGGCCGTCCGGGTCGGCGGAGGCCCGGTTGTAGAGCGTGCGCCGGTTCGCCGGCCACGCCCAGCCCCACTCGGCCGCCACCCAGTCCTGCTCGTGCCGGGACCGGCGGCGGGCCGCCTGGTTCACCCCGTCGGCGTAGACGCCGGAGTAGATCCAGCAGCCGATCGCCGTGGAGCCGTCGTCGCGGGCCTCGCCGAACGCGTTGAGCGGGCGGCCGGTGGCCACCTCGTACCCGTTGATCTCCTTGAGCACCGCCTCGGCGCTCGGCTCGGCGTGCGGACCGTGCGTGGGGTAGTCCCAGGCCAGGTCCAGCAGCGCCCGGTCGCGGCGCTCGCTGGAGGCGGCCAGCTTCTCCCGCAGCACCCGGCCGAGGTGGTAGAAGAACCACAGCTCGGAGCGGGCGTCGCCCGGCGGGTCGACGGCCTTCTCCCGCCACTGCAGCAGCCGCTGGGTCTGGGTGAACGTGCCCTCCTTCTCCACGTGCGAGGCCGCCGGCAGGAAGAACACCTCGGTGCGGCACTCCTCCGGCACGATCTCGCCGGTGGCGACCTCCGGGCTGTTCTTCCAGAACGTGGCGCTCTCGATCATGAACAGGTCGCGGACCACGAGCCAGTCCAGGTTGGCCATGCCCAGGCGCTGGGCCCGGCCGTGCGCGGAGCCGACCGCCGGGTTCTGGCCGAGCAGGAAGTAGCCCTTCACCCTGCCGTCGATCATGTTCAGGACCTGCTGGTACGTACCGTGGTCGCCGGTCATCCGGGGCATGTAGCCGTAGCAGAAGTCGTTCTCCGGCGTCGCCGCGTCACCCCAGTACGCCTTGAGCAGGCTCGCCGCGAAGGCCCGCGAGTTGCCCCAGAAGCCCTTCTGGCCCGGGTGCCGGATGCTGTCCACCCACTCGTCGAACGTCGGGTGGTCGGCGTGGTGCGGCATCGGCAGGTAGCCGGGCAGCAGGTTGAACAGCGTCGGGATGTCGGTGGAGCCCTGGATGCTGGCGTGCCCGCGCAGCGCCAGGATGCCACCGCCCGGCCGGCCCATGTTGCCCAGCAGCGTCTGGATGATCGAGCCGGTGCGGATGTACTGCACGCCGACGCTGTGCTGCGTCCAGCCGACCGAGTAGACCAGCGCGCCGGTGCGCTCCCGGCCCGAGTTCTCCGTCCAGGCGCGCGCCAGTTCGAGGAACTTCTCCTCCGGGATGCCGCACACGCGGGCCACCATCTCCGGGGTGTAGCGGGCGAAGTGGCGCTTCAGGATCTGGTAGACGCAGCGCGGGTGCTGCAGCGTCTCGTCCCGGGGTGCCTGCGGCGGTACCGGCTCGCCGTGCGACTCGTGTTCCAGCCCGGAGGCCGAGTCGCGTTCCTTGCCGGTGCCGCGGATCTTGGCGTTGTCCTCCTGGCCCTCGTACTGCCAGCTCGCGTGGTCGTACGAGCCGGTGTCCGGGTTGTAGCCGGAGAACAGGCCGTCCAGGTCCTCGGTGTCGGCGAACCGCTCGCTGACGATGTTGGCCGCGTTGGTGTACGCCAGCACGTACTCCCGGAAGTCGAGCTCGTTCTCCAGGATGTAGCGCACCACGCCGCCGAGCAGCGCGATGTCCGTGCCCGCGCGGATCGGCAGGTACGTGTCGGCGAGCGCGCTGGTACGCGTGAACCGCGGGTCGACGTGGAAGACCTTCGCGCCGCGCTTCTTCGCCTCCATCACCCACTGGAAGCCCACCGGGTGGGCCTCGGCCATGTTCGAGCCCTGGATGACGATGACGTCAGCGTTGGCGAGGTCCTGCTGGAAGTCCGTGGCGCCGCCGCGACCGAAGCTGGTCCCCAGACCGGGGACGGTGGCGGAGTGTCAAATACGGGCCTGGTTCTCGATCTGGAGTGCCCCCATCGCGGTGAACAGCTTCTTGATGAGGTAGTTCTCCTCGTTGTCCAGCGTCGCGCCGCCGAGGCTGGAGATGCCGAGCGTGCGGTTCAGCGGGCGGCCCTCGTCGTCGACGTCCTCCCAGGTCTCCGCGCGGGCGGCAAGGATCCGGTCGGCGATCATGTCGAGCGCGACGTCGAGGTCCAGGTCCTCCCACTCGGTCGCGTACGGCCGGCGGTAGCGGACCTTGGTCTGGCGCAGCGGGCTGGTCACCAGGCTCTTGCTGGCCGAGCCCTTCGGGCAGAGCCGGCCGCGCGAGATCGGGCTGTCCGGGTCGCCCTCGATCTGGGTTACCTTGCCGCCGGAGTGGAAGACGCGCTGCCCGCAGCCGACCGCGCAGTAGGGGCAGACCGAGCGGGCCATGCCGTCGGCGGACTCGGTGCGGGGGGCCAGCTCGGCGGAGCGCGCCGACTGGGCGGCGGCGCCGCGACCGAGCGGGTCGGTGCCGGTGAGTTGCCGGTAGACCGGCCACCCCTGGATGAACGTCTTGAAACCCATCCGGGCACACCCCCTCTCCGTCGAGAACGGCTCACCTCTGCCTGTAACCCTAGGCCAGCGGCCCGGGGCGTGCGACTCGAGCCCACAGACAGAGCCGCCCCGGCCGGATGGCCGGGGCGGCTCTGGGCGTCGGTGTGCATGTCGCCTCTCGGCGAGTGGCGCGACGCGGCTCCAGCCGAACGGTATTCCGCGAAGGCAATTTAGGTGAGGCCCGGGGACACTGGACACACCGACGCTCTGCACAACGGTACCGGGGTCACGGTTCTTCCGCTCGTTCGTCGTGACCCCGGTCACCGCCGGGTCAGCTGTTCCAGTGCTCGGCCACCAGGTCGGCGGCCTGCTGCTCCCACTGGGCGTAGTGGTCCGGGTAGGCGCTCACCTGGACGGTCTGGGCGGCGACGGTCAGCGGCATGTCCTGCCAGCCGTCGACCTGCTTCAGACCCTTCAGGAACGCGGTGGTGGAGTACTCGGGGTCGGTGATCTGCTCGACCGTGCCCCAGCCGCTGGACGGGCGCTGCTGGAACAGGCCCTGCGAGTCGTGGTCGTTACGGTCACCGAGGTGGCCGAGGTTCTCCAGCTTCGACTCCTGCAACGCCGTAGCGATCGACACGACCGCGGCACGCTCGTCCATGCCGGCCTTCTTCGTCGCCGCGATGATCGCCTTCACGTTGGCGGTCTGCTCGTCGTTCAGGTCGATACGGGACTGGGCGCCCTGCACACCGTGCGGGATCAGGGTGTCACCCTGCACGCTCACGCTCACCGGCTTGACCGCGTGGGTGGTGTCCGCCGCGTGGGCGGCCACCGGGCCGGCGGCGAGGCCACCGGCGACGGTCAGACCGGCGATACCGAGGATGCTCTTACGGAGGATGCTGTTCATGGTGGGCTCCGTTCGGGGGTCGACGCACACCCGGGGGCCGGCGCGGGTGCGAGCACCGTCAGGCACTCAAAAAAGTCTTCAAGGGGGATCTCGGCTGCTCACGGGACACCCCCGGGGGGTGCCTCTGCGCGGCGCCGGAAGCATGTCCAACGACCCGCCACCCGCCACCATTCCCGAGGCGGTGCACGCCACCAGAGGGCGGCGGGGGTTCACGTCGTCGGAACCGTGTTCAACGACCAGCCCGCCAGGATCATTCCCCGCGGCTCACGTCGCCAGAACCGAACTCAACGACCGACAGCCCAAGGCTGTTCCCGCAGCAGCGGCCCCTTCTCGTGGCTCGGCTGGTGCTCGGTCGTTCACCGGGTTACAACGCCACCCACCCGCCAGCCATTCCACCGCCAGAGTGCCGCCCACCAC